>JABDJG010000404.1 GCA_013002595.1 Hyphomicrobiales bacterium
GGACTCACCGGTCGCAAGCTCCAATTGCGCGCCATTACCATCGAGCCCGGCGGTCAGATTGCGAAACATGGCCATGAAACAAGGCCCGGCCTGGTCAAAGTGATCGATGGAGAATGGATCGAAGGGCGTGCCAGCGGTGAAAAGACCTACACGGCCGGTCAGTCTGAGGGAATTGTGGAAGACGAGAATACCACACACTGGTTCTTCAATCGCAGCGACAAGCCGGCAACGGCGATCGTGTGTGACATTGTCCCGGGTGAATGACATCAAGGACCATGGGCATTTGAGCGGAATCCTGCAAGATCAGCCAGATGATGCCGGCAAAGTCAATCGCCGGCTCTCTGCCATTCTGATCGCCGATGTAGCTGGTTACAGCCGCATGATGGGCGCCGATGAGGCAACCACACTGCAGGCAATGCAGGCACACCGCTTCGGGCTCATCGACCCGACCATCGGCCAGCATCGCGGGCGTATCATAAAGTCTATGGGAGATGGCCTGCTGGTCGAATTCCAAAGCATTAATGAGGCTGTTGAGTGTGCTATTGCCATCCAGCATGGCATGGTTGCCCGCAACCAGAATACGCCCAAAGAACGCCAGATCAAATACCGCATGGGCGTCAATCTTGGTGACGTTCTCTCGCAAGGCAATGATGTTTTTGGCGATGGCGTAAACATTGCCGCGCGCCTTCAGGAAATTGCCGACCCCCATGGAATCTGCATTTCAGGGTTCGTGTTCGGCCATCTTGGTGCAGACTTGGAGCATGAGTTCAAGGATATTGGCGCCCACGAACTCAAGAACATCTCGAAACCGGTTCGCATCTACCACTATACACCTGACCAATCTGCCGAGCCGGGCAATATCGCCTTCCGCCCGTTCGTTGACCTGCCCGGTGAGGAATCGACGTCAATTACCGGCGGCTGCTTTTGTGGCAACGTAAGGTACGAATCTACGGCCAAACCGCTCGGCTCGATGATTTGTCATTGCCGTTATTGCCAGAGGTTTTCCGGGGCACCGATCCTTGGTGGAACCACATTTTCGGCCGACGTTGTGCATTTCACGAAAGGTGAACCAAAGTTCTATCGGTCCTCCAAGATAGCCCGGCGTGGGTTTTGTGGTGATTGCGGAACCGCACTGATTTATCAGGGCACACTCGGCGTCTGGAAGAAATGGATCATGATCTTCACCGCCAGCCTTGATGAGCCAGAACAATTTCCGCCCACCTATCATTTGGGAATTGAGAGCACGATGCCTTGGCTGAACATCCACGATGATCTGCCGCGCACCATGTGCAAGGACTCACCAAGCCTGGTTGAAGCATATAAAACCGTCGGCCAGGAGGTTCCTTAGGCCGTTCTAGTAATAGATCAGATTGGTCCGGTTTCGATGCGATGGGCGAGGTCCGCCTTGACGTCGTATCTGGACACCTCACAAAAAACCCCGGCGCAGGGCCGGGGTTTTGAACTTTGTGTTTGAGCCGTTCTAGCGCTTGGAGAACTGGAAGCTGCGGCGGGCCTTGGCCTTACCGTATTTCTTGCGCTCCACCACGCGGCTGTCGCGGGTCAGGAAGCCGCCCTTCTTGAGGACGCCGCGCAAGCCCGGCTCATAGTAGGTCAGCGCCTTGGAAATACCGTGGCGCACAGCGCCGGCCTGACCGGACAGACCACCGCCGGAAACGGTTGCGATCACGTCGAACTGGGTCTGGCGTTCAACCGCGACCAGCGGCTGGCGCAGGACCATCTGCAGGGCGGGGCGGGCGAAATATTTCTCCACTTCGCGGCCATTGACGGTGATGCGGCCGGCGCCGGGCTTGACCCAGACACGGGCAACCGCGTCCTTGCGCTTGCCGGTGGCGTAGGAACGGCCCTGCTCGTCGATCTTGGGTTCGGCGGGGGCAGCTTGTGCTTCGGCAATGCCCATGGCGGCATCCAGATTTTCCAGCGTTGCCTGTTCGGCTTCTGCCGGTGCTTCGGTTACTTGTTCGTCAGCCATCGGCCTTATCCTCTGAGCTTGTTCTTGGCATTGAGGACGCCGACATCAACCGTTTCAGGTTGCTGGGCCTCATGCGGATGTTCCGTGCCGGCATAAATGCGCAGGTTGGACAGTTGAGCGTTGCTGAGCGGTCCGCCGGGCATCATGCGCCGGACGGCGGCCTGCAATACGCGGGTCGGGAAGCGGCCTTCCAGGACGTCTCGTGCGGTGCGGTTCTTGATGCCGCCCGGGTACCCGGTGTGCCAATAGTACTTCTTGTTGTCGCGCTTGTTGCCGGTGAGCACCACCTTGTCGCCATTGATGACGATGACGTTGTCGCCGCAATCGACGTGCGGCGTGAACATCGGTTTGTGCTTGCCGCGCAGACGGGTGGCGATGAACGCTGCCAGACGGCCAACGACCATCCCTTCGGCATCGATCAGCAGCCATTTCTTTTCGACCTCGGTGGGCCGTGCTGAATAGGTTTTCATTCGATAATTCCTGAACTCGAAAGCACGTTGTCGGGCATCAGATATGGCCAGATGCATGATCCGGGACGTGCCGCCCGATCAACTAGCGGGACCGTCTACGGCATAACGGTGAGGCCGTCAACACAATTGTTGCCGAGAAGCGGATTTATCTATTGAATTCCAATGTTTATATATGTGGTAATATAATACCTCATTCGGCGTTTGCCATGTGGTAGGTCGCCTCGGCGTGGGCGATCAGCCGGTCGCCGGCGCCGGCCGTGATGCGGGCATCGGCAACGGACAGGGTGCGGCCGTGCTTGATCAGTTCGATGTCGCAGAAAAGCTTGCCGGCCTCGGCTTTGCGCAGGAAACTGATCTGCAGATTGGTGGTGACGGTCATTGCCGCGCTTTCACGATGATGGGCCAGCAACAGCACATAAATCGAAAAATCGACCAATTGCATCAGCGCCGGCCCGGATACGGTGCCACCGGGTCGCAACTCGGCGTTCCCGGCGACAAAACTGACGCGGACTTTGCCGGGCTCCAGGTGCTCAACCGTATAGGATTGGCCACCGGCAAAGGCCTGCGGGAATTCCATGCGCAGGAATTCCATGATTTCGCCAGCTTCCCATTTCAGTTTCCGCATCAGCGCTCTCCTCTTTTCTTCCCTAACGCGAAGGCCTAGATTGTGAGCCAACGGGGATTGGCACCATGGTGCGCAAGTTCACAATAGCGGCTGTCAGCATTAACCTGTTGGTCTGGCTTGCAGCAAGCCCGGACGGCGCTGGCGCCGTCAAGGACCAGTCACGGATTGGCGAGGAGGACAAGCTGCCGCCGTCGCCGACGTCCCCGTTCAGTCCTCATGACGATCCTGAGGTCGCCCCCGAACACAAGCAGGACGAGCCAGACCCAAAGGTTCCTTTCGAAGCGCTTGAACCTGAGGATATTCCCGTAGTTGTTTCGATTGAGCTGACCATTGACCTGGCCAAGCGGGCGCTCGATGCATTGGCAGAAGTGCGGGACAAATATAATGATCAGGGCATTGACGAATATGAAACGCTGGAGGAATTTGTCCGTGAGACCGAAGCCGGCAAACGTCTGGAGAACGACATCAAGCGGTTCGGTTTCAAGGACATCACAGACTGGAATACCAGCATTTCGTCGGTGGGTTTTGCCTACGGTGCGGCAACCGTCAACGAAGATGACGACATTCGCCAGCAAATCAGTGAGATCAAAATCGATCCGCAGATCGATGCCGAGACCAAACAGAAAATGATTTCCAGCCTTGAGGCGATGATCGCATCGGACAACAACAAATCGATTATTCGACAATTAATGCAGGACGAGTATTATTCGGCACGTTTGAAATTACTGGATGAAACGGAATGAGCGTTCAATCTGAACCCCTGGCGCCGGAGGTGGCCGGCCAAGATGAAGGACCGGTGCTGCTGAGCTCGTTGTCTGCAGGTGTGCTGCGCTTGACGATGAACCGGCCGCGCTCACGAAACCCGCTGAGTGAGGCGATGCTGTCCAGTCTCCAGTCGGCGCTTGACGATGCTGCTGTCAACAAGGATGTCCGGGCGATTGTGATCGCCAGCGAGGGGCCGGGATTTTGCGGCGGCCATGACCTTAAACAGATGACGGCGCGGCGTTCGGATGAAGACGGCGGCCGGCAGTATTTCACCGATATCTTTGCGGCCTGCGCAACCATGATGCAGACTATCGTGTCGCATCCCAAGGTGATCATTGCCCAGGTTCAGGGCATCGCGACGGCGGCCGGCTGTCAGTTGGTGGCAGCCTGTGATCTGGCTATTGCAAGTACGGCGGCGCGGTTCGGCGTCAATGGCATCAATTCAGGCCTGTTCTGCTCGACCCCCATGGTCGCCCTGTCGCGCAACATCGGGCGCAAGCGGGCGATGGAGCTGTTGACGCTCGGTGAGATGCTGAGTGCCGCAGAAGCTCTCGAGGCAGGCCTGGTCAACCAGGTGGTGGCGCCCGATGAGTTGCAGCGCCAGACCGATGAAATGGCGGCCCGTCTGGCCGCCCGGCCGTCGGCAGTGCTGGCGCTTGGCAAACAGGCGTTCTATGCTCAGATCGAACTGCCGCTGGCTGAGGCCTATGAGCTGACCAGCAAGGCGATCGTCGACAACATGATGATGGCCGATGCGCGCGAAGGCATCGGCGCGTTCATCGACAAGCGCGATCCGAAGTGGACAACATGACCAAGCACCGGTTCGATCACAACCGTTACTCGCCGAGCTACATTCGCGGCATATTGCGCGATGCCAAGACGATTGCAATCGTCGGCGCATCTGCAAATGACGTGCGGCCATCGTTTTTCGTGCTGAAATATCTGATCGAAAAAGGCTATGAGGTCTATCCGATAAATCCCAGTATGGCGGGCAAGAGTGCGCTCGGGCGGGAGTTCTACGCCAGCCTTGCCGATGTGCCTGTTGCCATCGATATGGTCGATGTGTTCCGCGGCGGTGATGCTGTTCAGGGCATTGTCGATGAAGCCTTGCAGCTTTCACCATTGCCAAAGGTGATCTGGATGCAGCTTGGGGTGCGCAACGACGAGGCGGCACAAAAGGCTGAGGCCAAGGGCATCAACGTGGTGATGAACCGCTGTCCGAAGATGGAATACGGCAAACATTCAGGCGAATGGCAATGGATCGGCGGCAATACCGGGCTGATCTCTTCTAAAAAGCAGAAGCTGCATTCTTCAGGCCGGGTTCAAAGCTTGGGTATCTAGAGCATGGTTCCGTATAACCAAAACATGCTCTAAATTTTAATAACCAAATTGCCAAGTATTTCCGGCCGTTAACGGCAAGGGCTGGAATTTGTGGTAATTGCCGGGCACACTGAGGTTTGGGTACGACGACTGGTTAGTATTGTAGAGGGAAGAGAGACGTCATGAGTGAAGAAGACTACGGGTTCGACACCCGGGCCATTCATGCCGGCGCACAGCCGGATCCGGCAACAGGTGCACGGGCAACTCCGATTTATCAAACGACATCGTTTGTGTTCGACGACACCCAGCATGCTGCCGATCTGTTCGCGCTGAGGTCTTTCGGCAACATCTACACGCGGATCATGAACCCGACGCAGGCGGTGCTTGAGTCAAAGGTTGCCTCGCTCGAAGGCGGCACGGCAGCTGTTGCCTGCGCGTCTGGCCATGCGGCGCAGTTTTTGGTGTTTCACTTGTTGATGCAGCCCGGCGATGAGTTTGTCGCCGCCAGCCAGCTGTATGGCGGCTCGATCAACCAGTTCAACCATTCGTTCAAGTCGTTCAATTGGAAAGTGGTGTGGGCCAACGCCGACAAACCGAGGTCTTTCGAAAAGGCTATCACCAAGAAGACCAAGGCGATCTTTATTGAATCAATCGCCAACCCGGGCGGCAAGGTGACCGACCTAGCAGCGATTGCCGAGATCGCCAGGGAAAACAAAATTCCGCTGATCGTCGACAATACCCTGGCGACGCCGTATTTGTGCCGGCCGTTCGAGCACGGCGCTGATATCGTGGTGCATTCGCTGACCAAGTTCATGGGTGGGCATGGCAACTCCATGGGCGGCGTAATTGTAGATGGCGGCACGTTCAACTGGTCGGAGCAGGCGGGCAAGTATCCACTCCTGTCGGAGCCCAATGCCTCCTATAACGGCATGGTGCTGTCGGAAACTTTCGGTAACATCGCTTTTGCCATTGGCGCGCGCGTGCTGGGCCTGCGTGATTTCGGCCCGGCGATCTCGCCAACCAATGCCTTCAACATCCTGACCGGTATGGAAACGCTTTCGCTGCGCATGCAGCGGCATTGTGACAGCACGCTCAAGGTCGCCAAATGGCTGAACAAGAACGACGCGGTCAGCTGGGTCAGTTACGCCGGCCTGAAGAAAGACCCGTATCACAAACTGCAAAAACGGTATGCGCCAAAGGGCGCCGGCGCGGTCTTCACCTTCGGTCTCAACGGCGGCTACGACATGGGCGTCAAAGTCGTCTCCAATGTCGAATTGTTCAGCCATCTGGCCAATGTCGGCGACACCCGTTCTCTGATCATCCATCCGGCCTCGACGACCCATTCGCAACTGTCGGCGGCCCAGCTCCTCAAAGCCGGCGCCGGACCGGAAGTGGTCCGGCTGTCGATAGGGCTTGAGGATCCGGCGGACCTGATTGCCGATCTGGACCAGGCGATCAAAGCCTGACCAGCTGCTTGAGGCTCATAACGTGATTATGCAAGCACCTGCCCGCCGGTCCGGTTGGGCAGGTGTTTTCGTTGTGGCGAGCCTGACAGGCATTGCGTCTGTCGGGGCGCAAGACTTGTGCCGGCTCTCCCCGACCGATGTGTGCAACAAATTCGAGCCCGGAGTGCGGTTGGGCTGTGTAAAGCATGTTCAGCTCGCCGTCGGGTTCTGCCGCAAGGCCGCGCGCAAGGAGCGTTTTGGCAGCCATGAGGAGCACTGCCGGTCGGCATGCCGGGCCGGCGAGCAAGCCTATGTGCTCGAAAAACGGTTGCGCGAATTCGCGGTTGCCACTGTTGATGGCGCCAAGACCGGCAACAAGATCTGGCGGCGCGATGCGGTCGCGTACTGGCAGGCAACGAGCGTTGCGCAAGACGTGTGTTCGGCCGAACAGTTTCAAAAGGCCCGGGTTGACTGCGATACGCATTGCTCAGTCACGGCGCGCAGGCGGGATCTGGAGGAATTGCAGGCCCTGGCGAAGGGCAAGGAGTTCCTTGAGCTGCAATTGCCGGTGTTTGCCTGCCGGCCAGGCCCGGCACTGCAGCTGTTGTCGGGCAATGGCGCAGAAACGCTGAAGCACCTTTATGCGCCTGGCGATGCGCGCCGCTCCGGGGCAGCCGATGAATGAAGGTGCCAGATAGCGGCGGCCAGCAGCAGGAAAGCGCCGGCCTGGTGCATCAGGGCTAAAGACAGCGGCACGACGGCGAGCAACGTGGCGATGCCAAGGACCACCTGCACGATTACGATCGCTACCATGACCCAGGCCGGATTTTTCGCTGCTTCAGGACCGCGCCGAATGCTCTTGCGGGCCTCGTCGATTACCGCGATCAGCACCAGATAGGCCAGCATGCGGTGCTGGAATTGAACGGTGAGGATGTTTTCGAACAGGTTGCGCCAGCCCGGCGTTTCGCTGAAAAGGCCGTCGGGTATGAAATCGCCGTCCATCAGCGGCCAGGTATTGTAGGTGAGACCAGCATCAAGACCGGCCACCAGGGCGCCGGCGAAAATCTGCAGGACGATCAGTGCAACGAGCGCCAGCGGGCCGAACTTGATCCGGCTGGCGCGGCGCTGGCCGATGTCCAGCATCACCCAGATCAGCCCGGCAAGGATGAAGGCTGCAAGCGTGAGGTGGGCCGCAAGCCGGTACTGGCTGACATCAACCCGCTCGGCAAGGCCCGACATGACCATGTACCAGCCCATCAGGCCCTGCAGGCCACCGAGGACGAACAGCCCGGCAAGGGGCGCCCGCAGACGGCTTTCCAGCCTGCCGGTCAGCCAGAACGCCAGCATGGGCAAAAAGAACGCCAGGCCGATGAAGCGGCCGAGAAACCGGTGGCTCCATTCCCACCAGAAGATGAACTTGAACTCGTCCAGTTGCATGCCGCGGTTGACGACCTGGTACTCGGGGATCTGCTTGTATTTCTCGAACGCTTCCAGCCAGTCGGCCTGGCCAAGCGGCGGCAGCGCACCGAGGATCGGTTTCCATTCGGTGATCGACAGGCCAGAATCGGTGAGCCGTGTGGCGCCGCCGACGATGACCATGGCAAACACCAGCCCGGCGACGGCAAGCAGCCAGGCCTGAATATAGGGGCGCGCTGCATTCTGTTTTGCGGAAGGGTTCACTGGCTATCCATTGACCTTGATTTGGTGGAACCTATCGGGGGGACTTTTGCCGGGCAAGGAACCAAGCGCCGCACCTGCCGGGTCTTGTGGTAGCAGGAGAGGCGTTCTAAACCGGCCACATCATGAGCGAGCGCACCCGCAAATTCATCGGCGTCTTAGCCTGCGTCAGTTTTCTGATCGTCTACTGCCTGGTCGCCATGGTGGTCGGCGCCAGGCTGCTGATCGATATGCCGGGCTGGGTGCAGCTGCCCGGCTTCATCCTGCTTGGCATCGGCTGGCTGCCGGTGGTGATGAAGCTGATTCGCTGGATGCAGATGCCGGTGGGCGAGGAGGGCAGCCGATGAATCAGCATGACGATTGGCCTTTTGCGGACCCTAAGAATGTGGCGGTTTTTACGACTGCATCCGTCCTGGAAGATGGCAATACAATTACTTACGTGACGCACGATGCCGATGACGGCGCCTGGCAATTCCACGGCGGCAACGAGACTGACAATCTGGACGATGCCCGACTGGTGGCATTGTCGACAATTTACCAGCTGGACCCTTCGATCGGCAGCCTGGCAGACCTGCCGCTTGGCTGGCATGCATGGCGCGCGTCACGGGATGATGATTGGATTCGAACGGAATCCTCGGACTGACCTGTCAATCTTCCAGCAGCGTCAGAGCCTCTTCATAGAGGTCTTTGCTGGCGGCGGCGATGATGTTGCCGCCGTGGGTGGCCGGCTCGCGCGACCAGGTCGAGACGATACCGCCGGCGGCCTCGATGATCGGCACCAGCGGGGCGATGTCATAGGATTGCAGGCCGGCATCCAGCGCAATATCGACCTGGCCGGCGGCAACCAGGCTGTAGAAATAGGCATCGCCGTCATAGCGAATGTTGCGGGCGGTTGCTTTCATCCGCTCCAGGAAGGCAGCTTCTTGAGGTGATTTGTACAGCGATGGTGCCGTTGTGGTGACAAGAGCCTCGCTGAGTTGCTTGGCCGGGCGGACGCTCAATCGGCGGTCGGCGCCATCACGGCGGCAAAAGGCACCGGCCGGACTGCCGAAGAAGGTTTCGCGCACATAAGGCTGGTTCATGACGCCGAGCACCGGGGTGCCTTCATAGTTGAGGCCGATCAGGGTTGTCCAGACAACCGAACCGAAGATGAAAGATCGGGTGCCATCGATCGGGTCGAGGATCCAGGTGTAGGGCGATGTACCTTCCTTGATGCCGAATTCTTCGCCATAAATGCCATGATCGGGAAACCGTTGCCCGATCAACTGGCGCATGACCGTTTCAGCCGCCGTGTCGGCAACGGTAACCGGGTCGAAATCGACCTCGAGCTTGTTGGTCACCGCCGTGGCGGCGCGGAAATGCGGCAGGATCGCCGGTTCGGACTGCTCTGCCAGATGCAACGCGAACGCCAGCAGGCCTTCCAGTTCACGAGGGTCAGGACCCATTGATTTCATCCATTCTGCGCGGCAGATTTGCCTGGTGAGCAGGCAGACAGGCGCAGGATACCGAATGGTTTTCAAGCCTGTCTAACGCACTCAGCAGGCAAATCTGCCGTGCCCTAGAGGGTTTGACCCTGAGGGCTCGCCTGCAGGCAAACAATGCTCGACGAGGCACCAAGCCTTGTCTTGCGCTTGTTTACCAGTATTCGAGCCCTCATGGTCAAACAGAATTGTATGAAATCAATGGGTCCTGACCCTGGGGTCAGGCAGGGGCATAAAATTGGCCGGCGGGTTGGTTGGGTCGATCAGGATACCCATATGCACCAGGTGCCGGTGGAGAGCAAGGATGGCGGGCTGGCCTGATTGAATCAGTTAATGTGCCGCAGTGCAGCAAATTTATCTGTTGCGATGCAGTATGAAAATTTACTCATTCTACTTTAGTGGCATATGTGCCCCGGGTCGCGGATTGTGGAAAACGCGCAGCGAGGAATTTAGTCTAAATATATGTTTTTATTTATTAAATTTTGTTAATTTTAGCCTGTCCAAGGGGCTCGAAACTGACAGGTTGTCGCATTTTGCTCGAGCCTCTTGAAATTTGTGCAGTGCAATGCCATTTTACCATCACGAAGCGAGGCCGATGGTTTCGTTTTGTGTGATGCCCCTCGTGGGCGTTTCCTCCCTAGACTTGGGCCGTTTCCGCATTTGCGAGAACGGCCTCTTTTTTTGGCGAAGCGCTGTAAAGCGCTTTGCGCTTTTGTGTGAATCGGCACCGGCCCGCGCCCCCGCCCAACCACCCGATACGAGGGTACCCTATGGGTGGTTGGCCATGAACGTTCTGGGCGGCGCGGGCCAGTGCCGAATTCAATAAAGCTAAAGCCCGATCACTCGCCGTTTTCAGACTTATCCGCCACGGCAGCACCACCGTTGCGGCTGCGTACCAGCATGTTGAGGGCTTCGACCGCCAGCGAGAACGCGATCGCGAAGTAGATATATTCGCGCGGAATGTGGA
>JABDJG010000420.1 GCA_013002595.1 Hyphomicrobiales bacterium
TGGTTGGCATAGACGTTGATGACGTCCTTGCCGGCCTCATACATCGGATAGACAAGAACGAAGCTGCCAAGACCGGTGCCGACCTGCCAATGATCCTTGATCGCCGACCATGTGTTGGCGAAAATGACCTGTCTGAGGTCACCGTCCAAATTCAGTATGCCGGTCGCGACTGCGCCGGCAACGGCTGCTGCTGCGATCGTTGCGATTGAGACCATCAACAGTTTGCGGGGCCGGGTTTTCTGGACCGCAAACCAGAACAGGCACCATAACGCCAGGCCAAACGAGATCGCCATGCCGGCGCGTGAATTCACGGCGAAAAGATAGAACACCAAGATGGCGACAACGACGAGGTAGGAAAACGCCCGGTCGACCCGCACGAGATAGAAGAATGCCGTCAGCGGCACCATTGCGAACACCAGTGTTGAGAAGTGGTTCTCGTTTGCAAAGGTTGCGGCCCGCATGGTGTAGGGCAGGAAACCCTTGATCTCGGCCGTGCCTGAAAACGACAGCTGGACCGCACCTATGGCGACATTGATGGCGATGCCAATCATCAAGAAGCGCAGCAGCCGCATCTGGTCGTGATCGTTGAACCGGCTCAGGTACAGGGCAAAGCCGACAACCGGCACCAGAGCCAGCGCGCTTTGCAGGCTGCGCCCGGGTGCGGGTGAAAAGAAGCGGCCCTGGATAGTTTCGGTGCCCGGCAAATTCGGCCAGCTTCTCGGGAAAGGCGCGAATTGAAATGCGACAAGCACGAGCAGGAGCAATGTTACGACCTTGGCCAGGAGACTGAACCGGCTGGCCGGCAGGTTGCCCAGCCCCCAAAACAGGGCAGGCAATAACGCCAGTTGCAACAGATGGTCGCTCCACAGTCCCTGACCGGTGCCGCCGCCGATCATCAGGGAAAGGATGATCACTGTTCCGGCATAGTAAAAGTGCAGCGACTGTGTGATCGCACCGATGTGTCAGCCCTCGAGCTTTCGAATGACGATCCGGTCCAGGGTAAGCCTGCCGCTGTACCGGTTGCTCCAGCTTCTTGCGAGAAATTCGTTGAATACGTGGATACGCTGCAGGGCGCAGCCTTGCGGCGGGATTCTGAATTCATTGGAGACAGTGTTGAGTTTATATGTTCCCGATTCAAACGGCAGCACCGCGAGCTTGATCCCGCTGTCGATGCATTCTACGCTCAGAAACAGCGGCTTGGGGGCTCTCAGCTCGGTGGTCTGATAGGTGGCTGCCAGATCATAGTCGCCAGGCACCAGACGCATGAGCTGGTTCAACGCTTCGAACTGCACCGGATTGTCGAGAAACTTGATCTGCAAGGCCCGGTCGTCGCGCCCGGGGTCTGTGTCCTGGTTGATATTGTTGTTGACCAGTCTGACGATGCGCATCGACACGCCGGCTTGTTTCTTGAACTGCCAATCGAATGGATTGCCGGTCGGCTGGGATCTGAAGTCCGCGTTGAAGACATACCCGGTTTCGCCGCCGCGCTGGTCATCGAGCATGCTGCGAAACAGAATATAAGCTTCAGCGTAGCGTTTTTCTGCGACCAGGCGGCGCGTAATCTGGTTGGTGGCCGGCCACAGGTCTTCGATGCCCTGCTGTTGCCAGATGGCCACCAGGCGGGTCGCCATATTGAGCGTTTCGGGCTGCTTGACGAGGCTGGTGATCAACAAGGACTTGCCATGCCGGGACCGGGCAAAGCGCATTGCCGTCTCACGCATGGCTGTTTCGTCGGACAGTATCACCGCCAGGTAGGGCTCAAGCACCGGCCAGTGCTTGAGCCAGCGCCGGCTGACCAGATCGGCGATCCTTACCGCGGATGAATAGTCCTGGCGCTCGACATGGAACAAGAACCGTTGCAGAAGGGCCTGGATCTCCGTCGGCAGCAACGCGAGCGACCGGCGAAACAGCTTTTGGGCGTCCTGGTTCCGGCCTTGCTGCTGGCGGACAAGGCCCAACAGGCTGACCAGGCGGGCATCAGCAGGCGCAGTTCGGATCCCGGCGCTGACGATCTGCGAAAGGGCCTCGATGTCGGGAGCGCCGGCTTTCCCGATCTGTCTGGCGACCAGCGCGATGCGGGCCTCAACATTCAGTGGATTGACACGGTGTGCGAGCGACGGACTGGACTGCAGCAACAGGTTGCTGGCGGCGCTAGCCAAAACGGCGAGCGAAACGGCCAAGCATGCCACCAATAATGGCAATCGAAGAAGATGAAGATGAACCGCCGGGTGCGCCGCCTGCCGTAACATGATTTTCCAGTTTCCCCGCCTGACCGGAATATTCAAGATAATTGTATCCCATGTAGCGGTAGGCATAATCGTAATCAACCTTGCTTATGGAGAACTTGGTCATGGCAGCGCCGACCACATTCGCACCGACCGCCTTGAGGCGTTTGAGGGCCACTTTGGCGGCTTTTCGCGGAACCTGTTTCGAGGAGACCAGCAACAATACGGCATCGGCCTGCCGGGCCAGGATCGGTGTGTCCGACAAGCCCATGATCGGCGGTGTGTCGACGATCACCATGTCGTATTTCTTGGCACAGTAGTGCAAGGCCAGCCCCATGCGTTCGGATACCAGCAGGTCTGATGGATTTGGCGGGATGGTGCCGGCCGACAGGAGCGTGATCCGCGGGTTGTCGGTTTCCTGCAGAATTTCGTTGACGCTGCCCTCGACCACGACATTGGTCAGCAGATTGGACAGCCCGATGCCATTCTCGGTGCGGAAGATGCGATGCATCTGGGGCCGGCGAAGATCGGCATCGATGACGAGGACCTTGCGGTCAAGCGCGGCGAAGTCCTGGGCCAGCTTGTAGGCCGTTGTCGATTTGCCTTCGCCAGGCTCCGAACTGGTGACCAGCAGGGTCTTGATGGATGACTCGGTGCCGGTGAACTGCAATGATGTTCGCAACGTTCGGTATGCCTCCGACAAGGAGGACTTTTCATCCGACACTGCTGCAAACAGTCCATTTGACGGGGTGTCGGGCAGGATGCCAAGGACCGGTAACTTCAGTTCGTTCTCGACCTGATCGGGTGAAGCAAAGGTGTTGTTGAGCAACTCCAGGATGTAGATCAGGGCTGCGGCGAGCGCGCCGAACATAATGATACAGGCAATCAGATTGATCGACAGGCGCGGCGTATACGGCCCGCCCGGGACAAGGGCGGTGTCGATGACGCTGGCGCCGGCAGTCCTCAAATCCGAGCCGATGCCGACCTCGTTGAGTTTCTTGATCAGCGACTCATACTGTGAGCGGTAGGAATCCACGTCCCGTTTGAGGATGGTGTAGTTGATATATTTTTCCTGGAAACCTGCTTGCTGGCGCTCCAGTTGCGCCAATTCCAGGCGCAAGGCCTTTTCTTTGTCGAGGGTCTGCTGATGGTGGATCTCCACAGATCGGGCAATGGCCGAAATCTCGCCCAGCATCTGTTTGGTGAGTTCGTCTATCTGGGCCTTGAGACGGCGCATTTCGGGGTAGCCAGGCTTCAGGGTCGCCAGTTTTTCCTGATAAGTTCCCTTCAGCTCTGTGATCCGGTTCTTGGTCTCCTGGACCGCGGTGCTGGCAAAAACCTGGGGCAGCGCACTGGCTTCGCCGTCGCGCACCTGGAGCAGGTAGCGCTCCGCAACCAGCCGGTCGTCTATCGCTTTACTGAGCGCTGCGTTGATCTGTGAGATGTTCTGGGAAATCAACGATCCATCGTTGCCGGTGACGGTAATGCCGGCGGTCTTTGCATAATTGACGAGGGCCTTTTCGGACGTTTCGAGCTTGCCCTTGATGTCGATGACCTGTTCCTGGATGAACTGACGGGCAAGGCTCGAGGTCTCGCTCTTGGTGTCGACCGACTGGTCGATGAAGCTCTGGGCAGCCTGATTGGCCACCAAAGCGGCGTATTTCGGGTCGGCGTGGCTGTAGCTCAGGGTGATGACGCGGGTGT
>JABDJG010000425.1 GCA_013002595.1 Hyphomicrobiales bacterium
ATTGCGCTGCATGAATCTTTCCGCTCGACGGTCGGCATGGTCATCGATGTGGAGGTCAACGATGACAAACAGGTTGCCCTGAAACGCGTTGTTGCCGTGATCGACTGCGGTACTGTCGTCAACCCGCGCCTTGTTGAGGCCCAGGTCCAGGGCGCCATCCTGTTTGGCCTGACCGCCGCCAGCTTCGGCAGAATTGATTTTGCCGGTGGCAAGGTCGAGCAGGACAACTTCGATGGCTACGATATGCTTAAACTGGCGACTGCGCCTGCCATCGAGGTGCATTTGATGGTCAATACAGAACTGCCTGGTGGTGTCGGTGAACCGGGCACCCCGCCAGCCGCGCCGGCCCTGGTAAACGCCATCTTTGCCGCCACTGGTGAGAGAATTCGTCAACTACCTGTTTCCCAGTCAGGCTTTACCGTATAAATTGGCCGATTGTTGTCCTCGGGATTGATCAATAAATTCTGTGGGATCGTAGGGGAAAACATGGAGTTTACGGCGCATATTCCCTTACGTGTGCCGTCTGTTTTGGTGTAAGAAACTGCCCGGGGCGCTCAGCTTTCGGGTTGTTGACAAGGGGTTACGGGGATCGCGCGTAAAATTGTCATAGTAGGTGCCGGGCCGGGCGGTCTTGTATCCGCGATGTTGCTTGCCAGGCAGGGTTGCGATGTGACCTTGCTCGAGGCGCGGGCAACGGTAGGCGGCCGTACCGGCTATATTGAAGAGCAGGGCTTCCGTTTTGATATCGGCCCGACGTTCTTCCTTTATCCACAGGTGTTGCAGGAAATCTTTGCCGAAGTCGGCCGCGATCTCATGACCGAGGTGCCGATGACCAAGATCGACCCGCTCTACCGGGTCGTGTTCGAGGGCAATGGCCATCTCGACGCCCGTGACGGTGTCGAGGCGATGGCGGCCGAAATCGCCAGATTGTCGCCGGAGGACGCCCGCAACCTGCCGCGCTACATGAGCGATAATCGCAGGAAGATCGACCAGTTCAGGCCAATTTTGTCGAATCCTTTCGACAGTCTTCTCGATTTTCTCAGACCCAATGTACTGGCCTCGCTCAAAACGCTGCGGCCGCAGCGCAGCCTGGATGGTGATCTGCAGAACTTCTTCAGTGACGAACGGGTCCGGCGCGCGTTTTCATTCCAGTCGAAATATCTCGGCATGTCGCCGTTCAACTGCCCCAGCCTGTTCACCATCCTGGCCTTCCTGGAGCATGAATATGGCGTTTGGCACCCGACCGGCGGCTGTAACATGCTGATGCGCAAGATGGCCGACCTGGCAACCGAGTTCGGCGCCGATATCCGGCTGTCCGAGCCGGTAACCGGTCTCGAATTCGAAGGCAAGCGGGCCAGTGCCGTGGTGACTGATCAGGCGCGCTATGACGGCGATGCCATCATCCTCAATGCCGATTTTGCCGAGTCTGCGCAAAAACTGATCCCTCAGCACATGCGCCGGCGCTGGACCGACAAGAAGATCCAGAGCCAGAAATTTTCCTGTTCGACCTACATGATGTATCTCGGCATTCGCGGCGATCTGCCCGATATCCAGCATCACACGATCTGCCTGGCCGATGATCTTGTCACCAACGTCGATGAGATCCAGACCCGCCTGACCTTGCCGGCCAATCCGTCGTTCTATGTCCAGAACGCCAGCATCACCGACCCGACGCTGGCGCCTGAAGGCCATAGCGCGCTGTACGTGCTGGTTCCGGTGCCCAATTGTCATGCCGGCATCGATTGGCCGAACGTCTCAGCCGGCTATCGCGAATTGGTGCTCGACAGACTGTCGCTGATCGGTATCGGTGATTTGCGCGACCGGATCGTTTACGAAAAGGTCCTCACGCCGCACGGCTGGATCGACGAGCATCGCATCTACAAGGGTGCGACGTTCAATATGAGCCACGATCTGTCGCAAATGCTATACTTCAGGCCGCATAACCGGTTTGAGGATGTGCCCGGTGTCTACCTGGTCGGCGGCGGTACGCATCCAGGCAGCGGTTTGCCGGTGATCTTTGAATCGGCCCGCATCTCGAGCCGGTTGATCGCCAGGGATCTGAAGCTTTAAATTTTCAACGCGACATAAGAACGGATGGATTTGTTTTGATGGGAAAGAACACCGCGGTAATCGGGGCCGGTCTCGGCGGACTGACGGCAGCGTGCACGCTTGCAGCGCGCGGCCACAAGGTTACCGTGTTCGAAAAGAACGACTGGGTTGGCGGCAAGGCGGCGGTTCTCCATCAAGACGGCTATCGCTTCGACATGGGTCCCACCATCCTGACCGTGCCACAGGTGCTGTTCCGGGTGTTTGCCGAAGCCGGCAGGAACATCGAAGACTATATGGAACTGGTGCGTCTCGACCCGCAGTGGCGCTGCTTTTTCGATGACGGCAGCGTGCTCGATCTGCACGAAGACGTCGACAAGATGGCCAGTGAGATCGACCGGTTCACCGGCAATGATGTTTCAGGCAAGGGCTACCGTGATTTTATCGCTTTTTCCGAGCGGCTGCACAGGATTTCCGACCGTTTCTTTTTCTGGAAGAGCGTTGAGGATCTCAAAGACACGATCGACGTGAAACAGAACATGACGCTCAGCACGTTGTCTGACGTCATGGCGCTAAAAATGGGTTCATCGGTAGCCGGAACGATCCGCAAGAAGGTCGCCGACAAGCGCGTTGCGCAACTGCTTGACCATTTCGTCCAGTACGTGGGCTCATCGCCCTATCAGTCTCCCGCGGTCCTGTGCTCGATCGCCCATATGCAGACCGAGCTTGGCGTTTGGTACCCGATGGGCGGCACCCGCGCGGTACCCGTCGCGCTGGAAAAACTGGCCAGAGAACTCGGCGTGGAGTTCGAGTTGAGCTGCGACATCACCGGGATCGATCAGGCAAATGGCGCGGTATCCGCGGTGGAAACCGCAGATGGCCGGCGTTTTGACGTCGATGCCGTTGTTTCCAACATGGACGCGATCCGCACCTATAACGAACTGATTGGCGGCGAGGCGGCTCAGGTCTATTCGCCCGACAAACACGAACCGGCCTGCTCTGGTGTCGTTCTCTATCTTGGGCTCAACAAGCGCTACGATCACCTCAAGCACCACTGCTTTGTGTTCTCAAGGGATCCCAAGGAAGAGTTCGACGCGATATACGGCCGCGGTGAGCCGGCGCCCGATCCGACCTGTTATCTGGCCGCCACCAGCCATACCGAAACGGCGGTAGCGCCCGAGGGCGGCGAAGCGCTGTATGTGCTGGTTCACACGCCGTACCTGCGCAAGCACCATGACTGGAACGAAATGCTGCCCGGCTACCGGCAGGTCATCCTCGACAAGCTCAAGCGCACTGCTGGGATGGAAGACATCGAAGAGCGCATCGTCACTGAAGCCCATCTGACGCCACAGGACATTCATGAACGCTACAAGGTGCTGAACGGCGCCATTTACGGCCTGTGCAGCCATGGCAAATTTCTCGGCGCCTTCAAGCCGGGCAACCGCAGCCGGCACGTCAAGGGTCTGTATCTCGCCGGTGGCGCGGCACATCCCGGTCCCGGCATGCCGATGGTCATGATGTCCGGCTGGATTGCCGCCGATGCGTTCGATCAGGACCAGAAGCAACCAGCTGCCGCCTAACGGATCAGGATCGACACCGTGCCCCGATCTGCCCAGGAAAAGTCGCCGCTCGATCTGTTCAGCGAGCCACGTTTTCGGGCGTTTACGCGTTATGTGCAGTATTTCTTCGGCAAGAATTTTTCCGGCGTCCGCATTCTGAACAGGGACAATGCCGCAGTGCCGGTCGGCCGGGCAGTGATCTTTTTTTCCAATCACTGCGCCTGGTGGGATGCCATCATGATGCACCTGTTGTCCTCAAGGCTGGTCAACGATCGCAAGCCGTTTGCGCCGATGGATCAGACCGCGCTCGATCACTACCGGTTCATGGCCCGCATCGGCCTGTTCGGCGTCGAGCAGGACTCAGCGCGCGGCGCCGTCCGGTTCTTGCAGGTCTCGCGTGAAATTCTGCAACGCCCCGACACCGCCCTGTGGATGACCCCGCAAGGTGAGTTCCTCGATCCGCGTGTCCGGCCGGTCACCTTCAAGCCCGGCCTTGCCCATCTTGCCCGCGACCAGCACGCCCTCCTGATCCCGATTGCGGTCGAATATCCGTTCTGGGAGGAACGCAAACCCGAAGCGTTGATCAACTTTGGCCGGCCGGTCGATCCGACCGACATGAAACAGCGGTCTACCGAAGACTGGAACAAGCTGCTCGAGCAAAGCCTCGCCGATACCATGGACGAGCTTGCCGGGATCGCGATGCAACGCGATCCGGACAAGTTTCACACCCTGATTGCGGGCACTGCCGGCGTCAATCCGCTGTTCGATGCCTGGCAGTTCGTCAAAGCCATCGTCACCGGCAAGAAGTTCTCGCGCCGCCACCGCGATGTGTCATCGTGATCGCTGTTCTGGCGCTGATCTGCCTGGCGATGGCGCTGATCCCGTTCGGCCTCGCGCTGATCAATCTGGTTTTGTACCGGCCATTGCCGCAGGCTCAATCGGGCTTGCCGATGACCATGAGCGTGCTGATCCCGGCCCGCAACGAGGAAGCCCGCATCACACCGGTGCTGGAGGCCATGCTGCGCAATGACGGCGCCGGCCCCGAGATCATCATCGGTGATGACGGCTCAACCGATGCCACCGCCGATATCGTCAAGCAGTTCGCCAGGCGCGACAAGCGCATCCGGTTGATCGCAATAGACCGGAACGACGATGAGGGCTGGGCCGGCAAGAACCTGGCCTGTTATCAGCTGGCCAAGGCTGCCAGACATGACCTCCTGGTCTTTGTCGATGCCGACGTCATCCTTGCCGATGACGGCCTTGAGCGGCTTGCCGGCTACTTTGCCGCGCGGCCAGAAACAGCGCTGCTCAGCGGGTTTCCGCGCCAGATCATGGGCACGTTCTGGGAGGCCATGCTGATCCCGCTGATCCATTTTCTGCTTCTCGGCTTCCTGCCCTTCATCGGTGTCCGCTTCACCCGCCATCCGATGTTCGGCACCGCCTGCGGGCAGTTGGTTGCCGTGCGGCGCGAGGCCTATTTCGCCGTCGACGGCCACCGTGCGTTCAAATCGTTGCTGCACGATGGCCTGCATCTGCCGCGCAACCTGCGCGTCGCCGGGTACAAGACCGATCTGGCCGATTTTACCGATCTTGCCGCAACCCGCATGTACGAGAACACACCGGACCTGCGCGCCGGTCTGAAGAAAAATGCCCATGAAGCCATGGCGACACCGGTCGGATTGCCGGTCTGGAGCGCCATACTGGTGCTCGGCCAGGTGCTGCCGATCATTCTGGTGCTGGTGCTGTGGTTGGTCGATCCGGCTGGCGGAGCGCTGACATATGCGCTAATCGCAACGGTATTGGGCTTTGCCTTGCGCGGGCTCATGGCGCTGGTGTTCCGTCAGCCGGCGCTGGGCGTTCTGTTGCACCCCTTCGGTGTCGCAGCACTGCTCCAGCTGCAGTGGAGTGCGCTTTTGAACCGCCGGCGGGGCGGCAAGGTGATCTGGAAGGGGCGGCAATATTGAACGATCCGGCGGTCAGCGTAGACGGTCTGGTAAAGACCTACGGCAACGCCGTTGCGGTCAACGGCATCTCGTTCGACATCGCCCCAGGCGAGACCTTCGCCCTGCTTGGCCCCAATGGTGCGGGTAAGACCTCGACCATCGAGATGCTCGAAGGGTACCGCAAACGCACCGCCGGAAATATCGATGTTCTAGGCTTTGATCCCGGCCGCAACCGCCGTGAATTTCGCGAGCGCATCGGCCTTGTGCTGCAATCGACCGCCCTCGAACCTGAACTCACCGTCCAGGAAACCATCACCGCGTTTTCCGAGTTTTATCCCAAGCCGGCCCGCATCGACGGGCTCTTGACCTCGGTCGGTCTTGCCGACCAGCGCACAAAGCGCATCAAGGCCCTGTCCGGTGGCCAGCAGCGCCGGCTTGAGATTGCCCTTGGCCTTGTCGGCGACCCCGATGTCTTGTTCCTCGACGAGCCGACCACCGGCCTTGATCCCGATGCCCGTAACGGCATCTGGCGGATGATCCAGCAGCTGTCCGGACGCGGCAAGACCGTCATTTTGACCTCGCACAACATGGCCGAGGTCGAAGCCCTGGCCGACCGTCTGGCGATCATGGTTTCCGGCGAAATCTGCGCCATCGGCACGGTGCCCGAGGTGGTTGGGCTTTATGGCGGCAATCCCCGGATCACCTTCTGGTGGCCGCATGAGGCCCCGCCGGGCGATCTGCCGCCGTCATTGGCAGGCGCGCACGATACCGGTGACAACTGGTACGTCTGCGAGGTTGCCGAACCGGCCCTGGCGCTCAGCGAATTGACCGGTTGGGCCGGCCTGCACGGCGTCGATCTAAATCATCTCACCATCACCAAGCCGTCGCTTGAGAGCATCTATCTGTCGATCGTCGACCGGTTCCACCAGGCCGGCGGAGGCAGCCAATGATCCTTTTTCGTCAGGTCAGATACCAGCTGATGCTGTTCTTCCGCCGCCCGGCCGCGATGTTCTTCGTCATCATCATGCCGGTGGTGCTGCTGGCCCTGTTGACCCAGATTCTCGGCAACGAGGCCATCCCCGGCGAGTGGGTCTCCACCGCCCAGTTCTACACCCCGGCGCTGGCCGTTTTTGGCGTTGTCTCGGCCTGCTACATCTATCTGGCGGTCTCAACGGCAACCTCGCGCGATCAGGGCGTTTTGAAGCGTATCCGCGGCACACCCCTGTCGCCGACGGTCTACATGACCGCCCGGATTATCTCGGTTTCGATCATCGCCTTCATCTCGGCGATCATCGTCATCGCTGCTGGCGTCTACTTCCTTGATGTCGAGATGCTGTGGGAAAAATTCGCCGCCGGCTGTGTCATCCTGTTCGTCGGCGGCCTGACCTTTGCCGCGCTCGGCCTTGCGGTCGCGGCCATGTGCCGCTCCAGCGAAACCGTTCAGGCCGTCGTCAACGCCACCCTGCTGCCGCTTGCCTTCCTGTCGGAGATCTTCATCCGGCCGGGCCGCGAGCTGCCCGACTGGATGGTGCGGACGGCCGACTTCTTCCCGCTCAAACACTTCGGTGTCGCATTCGGCAACGCCTTCAGGCCCTCGCTTGACGGGCACGGCTTTACCTTCGGCGGTGACGACACCGTGTTCACCATCGTGCCGGAATTGACGGTCATGGCGATCTGGGGCATCGCTGCAACCCTCGTTGCCGTCCGCTTCTTCAAATGGGACTACAAGCTGTAACTATGCCGTGCCGGATAGAAAAGCAGCTCTTCACGGCTTGGCCTTTTCGAGCAGGGCCAGCCAGTGTTTGACCCGTGTCTCATTGGCACCGAGGTCGGAATAGCCGATCTGGCTGCGCGAATAGATCGCCAGTGTCGATTGCGTGTCCGACAACGCCACGAACCGGACCGAAACCGTATCGGGAAACTTCAGCAATTCGGTCCGTTGCACAAACCGCAAAGCGTTGCCCGAAGCGGCCTCGTCAACCAGCGTGACGCCGGGCTCGGCGCTCCATGCGGCCGCGGCCAACGCCTTGAGGCTCGCTGCATCCATCTCAAACGTTGGCGGTGCCATATCCGGCGTAGAGGCGGGGCACGTGGCGGCCGGACAGGCCAGATAGGCATTGGGCGAGGCCGGCTTTTGCAGTGTCGTAAAATCAACCGGCCCAAGGTCTGCCGGGCCGGCCACCAGGGACCAGATTCTCTCAGGCCAGATCAACAGCGCCGCCGCCGCCATGAGCAAGATTGCAGTTGCGAGTTTCAAGCCATTTTTGCGCATCACGGGCACGTCCCAATACTGGATTATCCATCGAATCTGGTGCAAGGCGTAGCCGATTTGTGCGGCCAGCGCGAGGCCGCGTCAATCAGCCCGCACAACTTCCGCTTGAAAGCCGGTGATTCTGCGTGGTATGTAGAGCCAGCGTAATTTCGAAAATCCTCGAAAACACCATGATTTCAATGGTTTAACCGCTACCGGCGCTGCTGTAGCTCAGTGGTAGAGCACTCCCTTGGTAAGGGAGAGGCCGACAGTTCAATCCTGTCCAGCAGCACCATTTTATCAGGTTGATTTCATTCAGCTTTGCCGTTTCACCTCCTTTTCGAAAGACCGTTGAACCCAGCTGCTGTCACACCACAGTCACAGTGAGGGATCGATGGCGACTATCCGAAAGCGAAACAACAAGTGGCAGGTTCAGGTTCGCAGAGCCGGTCAAGTAGCTACTAGCAAGACGTTCAAGTGCAGGACAAATACAGCCAAATGGGCAAGACAACAGGAGACCGCAGCGGACAGGGGAGAGTTGTCCGTTGACCTCTCACCATTGCGAAAGATCACTCTTGGAGACTTGGTCTCTAGATACCTCGAAGAAGTGACGCCGCGAAAGAGATCGGCAGTAGCAGAGAAATACGTCCTCAGGAAATTCCGGGCACACCCTATTTGCAAAAAGAGCCTGGCCAACATCACCACGTCAGCCTTTTCGAAGTATCGTGACGAACGACTGGCAGTGATTTCGCCCTCGGGATTAAAGCGAGAGTTGGTTCCAGTGAGGAATATCTTTGAAGTGGCAAGAAGAGACTGGGGAATTCCAATCAAAGAGAACCCCTTGGACCAACTCCGATTGAAATTCGTCGACCAACGCCGGGAAAGACGACTGAAGGAAGGTGAACTCGACCGGATCATCAGCGAAGCTCGGAAGTGCAAGAACCCCTACGTTGTTCCTGTCATCCTGTTCGCCATAGAAACAGGGATGAGACGAGGGGAAATTCTAGCAGTGACGTGGGATGATCTGGACACCACCGAGGAGACCCTCAGAATCCCACAGAGCAAGAATGGCTACAGCCGGTGTATTCCCCTGTCCGGCAAAGCCTTGGCCATTCTGGAGTCACTACAGCCGGTTTCAGAAAGGGTCTTCCCTACCACGGCGAACGCCCTTCGATTGAACTGGGAGAGGGTGAAGAAAAGAGCAGGGATTGATGATCTGCATTTCCACGACTTGAGGCACGAAGCGATATCGAGGTTCTTCGAGTTAGGTCTGACGGTACCAGAAGTTGCTTTGATTTCAGGACACAGGGATACGAGGATGCTGCTGAGGTATGCTCACGGGGATACCAAGGTGGTTCAGCGGAAGTTGGGAAACTGGACTTACACGACTTAGCTTGTGCACTTGTGCAGTGGTTTCCGGGTGAGGGGGCTTTGCCAGTTCCCTTGAAGTGTCCTTACGAGACGTTGACAGTTCATTGAAAGTGATGAGAAAATCCATTTGATTGAACAGTCGATCAACTCTTGCTGAGTGGTCCTGCGGGATAAAATTTGGATCTTTGGGGAGTTGCATTCGAAAAATACCAAAGAACCTCTGAGACCAAGAGCGTCTTGGGAAAGAGGGTGAGGAATGCCAAATTCAGGAAATGACCTGGGCAGAACTCTGCCTGAGTGGTTCCGTTTGTCTGATCCTGAGATCAACGGAACTGATTTTAATAAATTGATCTTGCTGATCTTCCGCCGGTTGGATGCTGAATACCCTGAGCGAGTAGACCTTTCGGACTGCAACAAGCTGAGAGAGCGGGTCAACGAATTCAACAGGATTTGGGAATGGCTTGAGGACCAGAGAATGGTCAGCGGTCCTGTCTCGAATTGTTCGCTGACGTTGTCAGGCAGACAAGCTTTCCAAAAGGCCGTTCAGCTGGCATCTGCATCGACAAGAATGATGTTGCAATCGAAAGAGGGCTTGAGCGGGAACGAGGCAAAAGAACTGATGATGAGCATCCTACGCCAGCACTATCTCGACTACATCGCCCGTACCGAAAAGAGGTAGCCCCGCGCTTGAAACTATTTCTTGAGATGTTCTGACAAAGCCGTAACGGCCATATCGAGCAAGTAGGCCTCGAATTTAAGCCCCAGCCTTGCAGCGTCACCTCTTGCCGCTTTGGTCATCGCGGCGATTGCCTCAATCTCAGCAGTTGTGTTCTGCTGTTGGTCCTTCGGGACCACTTTGTCGGTCGGATTCATTATAACCCCAGCCATAGTTGCCCAATTTTACGCCCGCCACAAACTGATGTCGTTGAACCTTAAGGGCCGATTGAACCATTGTCGAAACAATCTCACCATAGGTAACATTTATCTCAACTATGAATTGGACGGATGCGTACAGCTTGCCTTGTCGATTCCTCACACCCTTGCATCCGGTCGAGCCCAGATCGGTGTCTCGACCGAGTTATTCCACGCTCCACATACGCTGCATCTGAGTACCCTCTTGAGATCAGGGATAAGGAATGAGTCAGGCAGTGCTAGCTTTTCCGGTGGCAGGTACAGATGCCGGTTTGGTTGGCAGTTCTCACAACAGACTTCAACCAGAGCTTGATTCCGGCGGATGTCGCCGAGGGTGACTGGTCCGGGGCTGTGAATCATGCGTTTGATGTTATCGGTATCGGTTCCCGTTGCCTCAACCAAATGACGTCATTGAACCCCAATTGCCTTCAACTTCTTTCACGGCCATAGTTGCAATTGGAGGGACGTTCGGGAAAGGACGCACTTTGACTATACCTGACTATCAATCACTGATGCTTCCAGTTCTGCGGTCAGCTGCAGCCGGTGAGGTGAGGATTAGCAAAGTAGTCGATCAGCTTGCTGATGAATTGAACCTCACAGAAGACGAGAGATCAGAGCTGTTGCCGAGTGGACGCCAGACTATATTTTCCAATCGAGTTCATTGGGCAAAGACCTATCTATCCAAAGCTGGTTTGCTGGAGAGTACGCGACGTGCCCACTTCATTCTCACCGATAGGGGGCGGATGCTCCTGTCCCAAAACCCCACACGGATTGACAATGAATGTCTCAGTCAATTTCCGGAGTTCGTAGAGTTTCGAAGTCGTCGGAAGGCCGATGAAGAGCGACCTGACCATATCACCCCGGAACAATCTTTGGCATCTGAGGACAAGACACCCGACGAGATCATACGCACTGCCCATCAGGAGCTAAATCAGACGCTACGGGACGAGTTGCTTGATCGCATTCTGGCTTCTTCACCTGCTTTCTTTGAGCAGCTGGTAGTAAATTTGCTGATTGAGATGGGATATGGAGGCTCGATTGAGGAAGCCGGACGAAAGTTGGGCAGGTCCGGAGATGGCGGTGTGGATGGTGTCATAGATCAAGATGCACTCGGTTTAGACCGTGTATATGTGCAAGCCAAGCGCTACATGCCCGGTAACACCGTCGGATCTGGTGCAGTTCGAGATTTCTTCGGCAGCCTTGACCGGTTCAAAGCGGCAAAGGGAATAATCATCGCTACATCATCGTTTACTCGAGACGCCATTGAAACTGGAGAGCAATTGAGCAAGAAGATTGTTCTGATCGATGGAGATCAACTCGCGGGATTGATGGTTCGCTACAATGTGGGTTGTCGTGTCGATGAGGCGTTGTATCTCAAGAAGATCGACGAGGATTTTTTTGGCAATTGATGGATTCTGAGTTGCCTCCGCTTACCTTGGGCTGAGTTTTTGGATCAAAGTCCATTGAAACATCAACAGGCGGGGACGGCGATGCCAGGCGAGGGTTATCCTGTGTTCATCGAAGTAACCCGCGATAAGGTATCCTTTCACCTCTCTGAGCACGAAGGGGACGGCCCCTGTGGCATACAGGTC
>JABDJG010000431.1 GCA_013002595.1 Hyphomicrobiales bacterium
GGTCCCAGTCGATCAGTTCTTTGATCGGCGAGGGCAGATCTTTGTAAGCGGCGATGACAGCGACAAGCTGGCCGATATCCATTCGGCCGGTCAGCGCAAAATAACCTCCGACAAGATAGAACAGAAACGGTGTAAGCTGTGCCAGGAAGTTATTGAGAAACTTGACGAAAAACTTGCGCTGAAAAATCTCATAGCGGATCGTGAAGATCTTTCCGAGCCGGGCGCTGATGTCGGCCCGTTCGTAGTTGGAGGTGTCGTTGACGTGGATACTTCCGACACCTTCGACGATCTCTCCAACCCGACCGGCAAGATCTCGTGCGGTGAGTTGGCGCTGGCGCCCGAGCTCGATCAGGCGGCGGCGCAGGCGCGGGATGATCAGCGCCTGGGCAAACACAATGGCACCCGCGATCAGCCCAAGCCAAAAGCTCTGCAGCATGATGAAGGCCATGGCCGTAATCGCCTGACCGCCAAGAAAGACCGGTTGGACAAAGGCATCGCCGATAAAACCACCAAGCGGCTCGACCTCGTCCTTGACCATGGTTGCCACTTCGGCCGGCTTGACCCGCCGGAACTGAACCATCGGGAAGCGCAGGACCTTGTCAATCAGATCAAACCGCATGCGGCGCAGCATGCGCTCGCCCAGCCGGCCCTTGTAGGTGTTGATGTAGAACTTGAAGAGCCCGTTCACACACACAAGCGCCAGGAAACACAAGCTGAGCGCCAACAGCATTTGCGAGCGCTCAAGTTCGAATCCGGAGAACAGGTTGACGCTGCCGGCATCGGATATCCATGCCGGCACATCAAACGAAAAGTTCAAAAATGGCTGGCGTGAACCCGGACCGGCATAACCTTCGCCCTGGATAGGACCATTGACGATACGCTTGGGCAGATCCAGCGCCAGGAAATAGGTCGGCATCGACAACAGCACGATGACGAGCACCCAGGTTTGCTGAAGTCGCGTGTGCTTCCAGACGTATCGGAACAGATTGGGGTCCATCTAGCGTTCGCAGGCCTTCGGTTTGTTTCTTATAGGTGCGAACCAACAAACTGGTCTAAGCACGGCTTTGCCCCCTTCAAGCAGCATGGTGCTGTATCATACAGTCTGTGGTACTGTTCGTCACCTTGCTCTAACACGTTGACAAACTTCCTCATAGCCTGCGGCCCGCCTCAGATAACAGAACTGCAGCAGCACACTCGGCCCCGGTCAGATCGATGCCGTGGGATGTGCCGATTGGCCCTGATGTCATGCGTTCGTTGATTTGCCGCGCCAGCTTTTCGGCCGTCAGTTCGGTTTCAGCTATCGCGCTGATCAGGCCGCGTTCGGCCAGCTTTGAAGCCCGCAGCGTTTGTTCTGTTTCGCCGGCGGATGCATAGGGCACCATGATCGACCGGCAGCCGGCACGCAAAATGTCAGCTGCCGTATTATAGCCGGCCTGGGATATCGACAGCTGCGCGTTGGCAAGCAGCGCGCGGAAATCGCGCCGCGAGGGATAGAACGACACATCCTTACCGGCTTTTGCAGCAAGCTCATCGGCAATCGGTGCGGCAAGGTTTGGGCCGGTAATGATGCACCAGCGCGCCGCCGACAGGCTGGAGACCGGTTTTGCCGCCAGGGCCGTGCGTATCAGTTTTTCCCCTACGATACCGCCACCTGCAGAGACCACGACGTCGAACGCGTCGTCTTGCAAGCGGCCGGGCTGTGCTGAAACCACGCCGGTATATCTGATCTTGTCGGCGAAATCGCCGGCCGGTGGAAAGGTCTCTTCAAGCCTTGCAAAGGCTGGATCGGCATGGACAAGAACCAAATCGAAAGCGGCGCTTATCTCATCCACGGTTTGCTGGTGTTTTTGCGCTGACCTTGTCTGCAAAATGTCACGCACTGAACACGCGACCAGCGCTCGAGGCTGCCGCGAACGGGCCTCTGCCAAGAGCGGTAGCAACTCGAAACGCATTTGGCGGCGGCCAAACGGAAACGCCTCGATCAAAATTACATCGGGTTCGCAGCTGTGCAGCGTGTTGATGAGCTTTTTGCTGCGATCGTGTTTTAAGGCATCGTCAACCGGGTTGCCACGTTCATCAATGAGATCGCCAAAGCCACCCGGCCCTGCACTGACTGATGGCAGTTCGACAACGTCCGGGCCCGGCCCTGGAAACCCGTCAACAGGCCGGCCACCGGTCACCAATGTGACAGTCGCTCCTTGTGCAACCAGTGCCTGGGCAACAAGGCTTGCGCGGGCCAGATGACCGACGCCGAGAAGATGCTGAACATAGAACAGTACCGAGATGCTCACGGGAGCGATCTTATCGGCGACATTACCTTTTCAAACAACTGTTTGAGATATTTGACACTGACATTGCTGGAAAATTCACGGCGCACCCGGGCCTCACCACGTTTTCCCATTCGGTGCCGTTCGGCGGGATCGGCAATCATGCGCGCCAGCCCGGCGGTCAATCCCGCCCGATCGTCCGGTGAGACCAGAACGCCATTGTGACCATCTTCGATCAATTCCGGCACACCTGAGATGTTTGTCGACAGGCAGCAAAGCGCCTGGCTCTGGGCCTCCACAATGACATTGGGCAGGCCGTCACGATCGCCGTCAGATGCAATCCTGCACGGCAATACGAACAGATCCGAGCTGCGGTATTTTTCCAGGACCAATTCCTGTGGCTGGGCACCGAGCCAGTCTATGCGGTCATCGATCTTGAGAGTGCAGGCCTGCTGTTTCAACCGGTCGATCAGTGCACCCCCGCCAATATGGGTCCAGCGCCAATGGCACGAAGGCGGCAACCCCGCCAAAGCCTCCAGCAACGTATCGAGACCCTTCTTTTCCACCGCCCGGCAAACCGTCAACAGG
>JABDJG010000445.1 GCA_013002595.1 Hyphomicrobiales bacterium
GGTGGTTTGCGGTGTCAGCGGGCAGCACAACACCACCACATCGGCGCGCGGGATCAGCGACGGGAAATCTGCCGGCCCGTACAGTTCGTCGACGGCGGCTAACGGTTCGGAAATGTTGCGCCTGATACCAATGACAGTCATGCCGAAGGCCTTGGCCAGTTTCGCGGTCCGCTGGCCGATCTGCCCGGCACCGAAGATCAGCATGGTCTTGCCGGGCAATTCGTCTTCGCGCCTGGCGAATTCGGAAATCATGCCGCGCCAGTGATGGTTTCGCTGATTGTCCCGCGCGATATGGATCTGGCGGGTCAGCGCCAGAATGAGCGCCATGGCGTGTTCGCTGACCGCGTTCTTGTTGACCCCCGAGGCGTTGGCCATGCGAATGCCGGCAGCCTCGATCGCCGCTAGATCGAACTGGTCGTAGCCGGCAGCGCACACCTGAACGAAGCGCAGCCGTTTCGCTGCCAGGATCGGCTCGTTGTTCCAGAACCCCGATGCCACCAGGATATCTGCATCTTCCATCCGGGCACGCATGTCTTCAGGCGTCCAGCTCTGAAAACTGTCAATGCCCGTTTGCCGCAGTTCAAACCGCTCCTGCAGCCGGTACGCCGGGTGGGCGAAATGAATGGTGAGATCTTCTTTACGCGGAAAGGCTTGCGTCATCATGGCGGGTTCGGTCCGGGGGTTGTTCTGCCAGTCGTATGCCGGCCTCTTGATTATCACATATCAATTTCTGTGAAAGGGCGGCGGCAATGGCACCCCAGTGCCGAACCTCGGGCGTTCTGGTTGTTGCGTGACGGCAGCCGCCCAGAAACAGTCTTTCGTTCTCGCACCGTCCAGGGGCCGGTAACGCTGACAGTTTGGCCATTTGGGACATTCATCGCTCGCGTTCGCCACTTTGCTAGCCCTTGTCTTGTGTCGGCGGCTGCAGGCTCAGCATCGCGTCGCGCACGTGCCGGTCGCTCCTGTCGAACCGCTCGATCACCTTGTGGCAATAGGGGTTGTAGCAACAGACCTCCTCGAACAGCTGGCCGTCGTGCCGCACGGAATCCACTGCATCCATAAGAAAACCGAACGAGACCGTGTCGATGTCGGTACGCTCGAACTTTCCATGCGCAATGACCTGGCCGATGTAGTGAGTGAGGAAGAGTGTCTCGGCCAGGTCCTTATCGTGCGCCTCGGCGGTCTTTTCGATAATCGAGAACCCCACGGCGGAGAGCTTCTCACACAGCCCCGAATAATGCGAGGGCGCCAGGTTGTGCCCGGTGACGACGATCCGCAATCCTGTCACGTCGCCACCGCGCTTGGCGTAACTTTCCGGTCCAAACATGGGATGCATGGCAACAAAGCGGCGGCCAGCCAGCGCCGCTTGTAGCAGATCCATGGTGTATTTCTTAACCGTGGCGATATCGACTACGATGCCGTCTGGCGTCATATGCGGGCCAATCGCTGCCAGCGTGTCCGCATAGGCACTGATCGGTACGGCCAGTACCACCGCGTCGCAGGCAGCAACCTCTTCAAGAGGAAAGAACAGCACCCCATCCGGCTTTCGCCGGCCCGAATGGATCTTCAGCGCCGCGTCCGGCACATGACGCTGCGCCAGCACATGCAGGAAAGCGCCGAAATGGCCGTATCCGATGAGGCCAATTGAGAGGGGCATGAATTCTGCATCGTTCTTGTTTCAAGGTACGCCAAGGCGGGCACCCAGGCTGTTCTCGGCATAACCGGTACCGGCTGCTTGCACAAGTGGTGCTCTTGGGCTCCAAGCGGGCTTGAACGGGTCTGATCTGGATGACCACGCTGGGTCGGTTTGGGACTTGATCGCGCGGAAGGTACAGCCCGGCCGGGAGCGATCGTTCATGAATTCCGCAGCAAACGGCTGGTTTGAGTCCAAATCACCGAATGCTGCAAATCATATGAACGTCGGTTTTGCAAGTCCCGCTTGACGGCAGCAACATTGGAGCAGGATCTCTAGTCGCCCGACTTTCTCATCGATTTCGGCGCGCCAGTTGCCATGTCGGTGCCGGTATATTCAAGGCCCGCGTCTTTCCAAGCCCCGAAACCACCTTTCATATGCGCGATCCGATCATATCCTTTTTCCAGGCACTGCTTCGCGATCTTGCCCGATCGCACGCCGGAGCCACAATGAAATACGATCCGCTTGTCGGTCTGCCCGGGCATGTGGTCGGGATCGAAGGCCTGCATGGGTGCGAGCAGCGCGCCTTCGATACGTTCAAATCCGTATTCCTGCGGCGTGCGCACGTCGATCAGCACGATTTCGTTGTTGGCGAAAGCTTCGCTGATCTCTTCTGGCGTCCAACTTTCAAGAATGCCGTGTTCGGTCGTTTCGGTGTCCATGGGGTTCTCCTTAGAAACGGTTCATCGGGATTTTAAGGTAGCGATTGCCATCGCCTTCGGTGGATGGAAGCTGTCCGGCGCGCAGGTTCATTTGCAGGACGTGCAGCATCCGGTCCGGTAGGCTCAGCGTCTTGTCCCGCTCTTCGCGTAGCTGGACATAGTCCGACTTCGAGGTTCCGCCGCCGATATGGATGTTGTGCCGGCGCTGCTCGGCCACGGTGGATTCCCAAACGGGGGTCTCGCGGTATTCGGTGCCATAATCATGGCCGATGAAGAGGCGTGTCTCGTCGGGTAGGGCCAAGATATCCTGCAGGGAATTGTACAGATCCTCCGCCGTCCCGCCAGGGAAATCGGCGCGGGACGTGCCCGCATCTGGTTGCATGAATGTGTCGTGTACGAAAGCTGCATCATCGCCAACGATATAGGTGATCGATCCCAGGGTGTGGCCAGGCGAGAGCATCACCTTCACCGGCAATTTGCCTATCGTAAAGCTGTCCCCATCCTCAAAGAGGTGGTCGAAATCGTGTTCCGGGTCGAAGGCGTCCGGCATGTTGTAATAGCCGCGCCAAAGTTCAGCGATGTCCTTGACCTTGGCCCCGATGGCGTTCGGCTTGTTCAGCCGGTCCTTCAGGAAGGACGACGCCATGAGGTGATCGGCATGGGGGTGGGTGTCGAGGATCCACTCGATATCCAGCCCCTCATGTTCGGCAAAGGCCACGATGGCGGCGGCGCTTTCGGTATCGGTCGAGGCGCTTTGCGGATCGAAAGTCAGGACGATGTCGATCAGCGCGGCCTTGCGTGTGTCGGGGTCCGAGACGAGATATTGGATGCTGCCGGTGTCGTCATCGTAGAACCCGGTGACATCGGGCGAATTGGGGCCTCGCGACGGGCTGGATCGTGAAAGTGTCACATCTTTCTCCTTGTTTCGATGACGTGTTTCGTCGGTGGGTCAGCTGGTGAACTGCAGGGCGAGCATCCAAATACCCATTCCCAGCATCACGAGATTTTCCGTCAGCGATATGAACCCCAGCGGCACATTTGAGCCGCCACCGACGCAGGCGCAGGTCAGTTCGCGCTTTTCGATGTAGACCGCCTTGAAGACGCTCCACCCGCCGATCGAGCCTATAAAAATCCCGACCGGGGCCACAAGCCAGATCAGGGGACTGCCGGTGCCAATCAGCATCATCATGCCGACGCCGGCGTAGAGTTCGAGAAACGGATAGGCATAACCGTAGGGCACATAACGTTGCGCGAGCAGGTCGTAGCCGAGGAACCCATTCACGAAACCCTCCACGTCTTGTAACTTCTGGATCGCGAGAGCAACCATGGATGTGGCGAAGAACCACTTGAGCCAGATCAGTACCGGGAAGCCGTCATAAAGGTTCAGGACGATGGCAAGCGCCATGAGTGCGGTGCAGGCGAAGATGGCAATGACCGGCTGGTAGGTCGTATCGTCCTTGCCAAGCACTCGGTAGCCAAAATGTTTCTTCAGCTCGGTGTAACCGCCGATCTGTTTGCCCCCGATAAAGGTAATGGGGGTTGTCTCGACACCGTGCGCCGTCTTGAAGGCATCTACTTCATCGCGTGAGGTCAAAAGATTGTCATCGACCTCATAGCCTTTGCGCCGCAACATCGACAGCGACTTCAGGCCATAGGGGCACAGGTGCCCCGGCATCGCCATGCGGTAGAGCGAGGCTGTCCTGGTCGCTGCCTCGCTTTTCGCGCGGGCGGCGTCAGGACCATCAATCGAGTCAGTTGCCGCCATGGTTGTATCTCCAGTTAGCATTTGATCATCATTCAGAAGCGGGCATCCGTTCGGTTCCGGCAGGTGCATCCCCGTTTGCCTCGATGTCGGCGATGTATCGCTTCATTTCCTCGATCTCGCCGCGTTGAGCCTCGATGATCGCATCGGCCAAGGCGCGGACGCGCGGATCGGAGATATTCGCCCGTTCACTGGTCAGGATCGCGATGGAATGGTGCGGAATCATCGCCTTCATCCAGGCGATGTCGCCCACCGTATACTGCGATCGCACCAGGTAAAGGCCAGCGGCAAAGGCGATGGCGGCGGCTGTGAAGATCGCGATGTTGGTCTTGCGGCTGGTGTACATGTCGAGCATGAAGGCGAGCATGATGATCGCCATCGTCCCACCCATGTAGAGCGCCATCCACATCCGCGTCTGCGAAAAAAAGACGTGATCGATGGCATACGTGTTGAGATACATCAGGCCGTACATCACGACCGTCGACATGCCAATCATGGCGAAGAATCGGCCGTAGCTGCTGCCTTTGCTCGCGTGGCCAGCATGATGCCCGGTGCGTGAAACCGTTGTAGTGACATCCTGGCGTGCCATTTACCGTCTCCTCCGCGTTCTCATACGGATCCATCAACGGAGTGCCAGCCTGATGGTTCCAAAAAAAGTGCCGCTGTATGAACGCGAACAAGGAAAAGACTTTGAAGCGCCTGCCTCGGCTGGAAAGGCAGGTCAGGGGCGTTATGCAGATTGGTGGTTCTCGCCCGCCGACTGTCAGGCGTTGGCGAGGCGGCGGAAGCAATTCGGCCTTGGCAAATTGCCATTAAAGCGGCCGTTCAGGTTGACAGTATGAACGGCGGCGAAGTCCGCACGCCGCCGACAGCCGACACACACTCGTAGGCCAAGGGTCAGGCCCCCTACTCCAGTGCCCGGTACCAGGTATCCGACAGCGAATAGCCTTCCGGCCACGGGTCTTTTGGATCGGGCACATAGTTGTGGAAGTCGCTGATCCAGGCGCGGCCCTTGATCGACGGCAGGATCGCACTTGTGGCGTCGCTGAGCGTTGTCTCGCTCTCGATCCGACCGTCGAACCTGGAGTTGATCACCGAGCGGCTGACAAAGCCGTCGCCGACACCGAGCTCGCCCTTGGCATGCATGACCGCCATGCGCGCGCAGGTGCCGGTGCCGCACGGACTGCGGTCAAGCTTGCCCGGCGAGATCACCACCGTGTTGCGCCCGGTCGGCTCACCATCGACCGTCTCGATCGGCAGCACGAACTCAGTAAAGACGATCTTGTTGAACGCCGGGGTGCCGGGATGCTGGACGCTCAATTGTTCATCGGCCGCCGCCTTGATCGCCTCGCCGATCTCGACCATCCGCCGCGCCTCGCCGACAACGATGTCGAAACCGAACCTGCGCGCATCGACAATGGCAAAGAACGCCCCGCCATAGCCGACATCGAGCTCGACCGTACCGATCCCCGGCACGTCTATTCTTTGATCAAGCAGCGCCGCGTAGCACGGCACATTGGTCAGCGTCACGC
>JABDJG010000450.1 GCA_013002595.1 Hyphomicrobiales bacterium
GTTCTATCCCTCCCTCAAATGTAAAGCGCCGCTTTGGCGGCCTGGATGACTTCTTCGATATTGGGCAAGGCCAGTTTTTCCAGGTTGGCAGCGTACGGCATCGGCACGTCCTTGCCGGTGACCCGCATGACCGGGGCATCGAGATGATCAAACGCGTGGGTCATGAGCTGGGCGGAGATTTCAGAACCGATCGAGCAGACCGGCCAGCCTTCCTCGACGGTCACGCAGCGGTTGGTCTTTTCGACGCTGGCGATGACCGTTGCCATGTCCATTGGCCGGATTGTTCGAAGATCAATGACCTCGGCGGAGATCCCCTCACCTGCGAGCGCCTCGGCCGCGCCGAGGGCATAGGTCATGCCGATGCTGAATGACACGATGGTGACATCGCTGCCATGCCGAGCGATCCTGGCCTTGCCGATCGGCACCGTCCAGTCATCGAGTTTAGGCACCTCGAAGGTCTTGCCGTACAGAATCTCGTTTTCCAGGAAGATGACCGGGTTGGGATCGCGGATGGCGGATTTCAAAAGGCCCTTTGCATCGGCGGCGGTATAGGGTTGAACCACTTTCAGACCGGGGATCTGGGCGTACCAGGCGGCATAATCCTGGCTGTGCTGGGCACCGACACGGGCAGCAGCGCCATTGGCGCCGCGGAACACCATCGGGCAGCCCATCTGGCCGCCGGACATATAGAGCGTCTTGGCGGCCGAGTTGAGGATATGGTCGATCGCCTGCATGGCGAAGTTGAAGGTCATGTATTCGACGATCGGCCTGAGACCGCCGAAGGCTGCACCGACCGCGATACCGGTAAAGCCGTGTTCGGTGATCGGGGTGTCGATCACGCGTTTGGCGCCGAATTCATCGAGCAGACCCTGGCTGACCTTGTAGGCGCCCTGGTATTCGGCGACTTCCTCGCCCATCAGGAACACCGTGTCGTCGGCCCGCATCTCTTCGGCCATGGCATCGCGCAACGCCTCGCGCACCGTGGTGTCGATGAGTTCGGTGCCGTCGGGGATTTCAGGGTCGGCGGGAACTGACTGTCCCCCTCCGGCCGCTGGTGGTGCCCCTTCTGCCGTAACCGGGGCAGATGGAACTGCCGCCGGCGCAGGTACTTCGCCCGCCTCTGGCTTTTGCGGAGCGGCGGGGGCCTCGCTTGCAGCAGCACTGACGTCTTCACCCTCTTCGGCAATCACCGCAATCGGCGTATTCACCGCAACGTTTTCGCTGCCTTCAGCAACAAAGATTTTGGCCAGGGTGCCTTCGTCGACGGCTTCGACCTCCATTGTCGCCTTGTCGGTCTCGATTTCGGCAATCACATCGCCAGAGCGGATGGCATCGCCTTCCTTGACCAGCCATTTGGCCAGTTTGCCCTCTTCCATGGTTGGCGACAGGGCGGGCATGAGAATTTGAGTTGGCATAACGGTGTTTCCTCACGCCTCGATGTAGATGTCGGTCCAGAGCTCTGCGGCATCCGGTTCGGGGTTGCTTTGCGAATACTCGGCCGCATCGGTGACGATGGCGCGGACCTCGCTGTCGATGGCTTTCAGCTCGTCTTCACTGGCATGGCCGTTTTCGAGGAGCCGGCGCTTGACCTGCTCGATCGGGTCATGCTCCTCGCGCATTTTCTGCACCTCTTCCTTGGTGCGGTATTTGGCCGGGTCCGACATCGAGTGGCCTCGGTAGCGGTAGGTCTTCATTTCCAGGATGATCGGACCGTTACCGGCGCGGCAATGGGCAACGGCATCTTGCGACGCCTTGGCAACGGCGCGCACGTCCATGCCATCGACCTGGCGGCCGGGAATACCGTAGACCGACCCACGGTTGAACAGCTCTTCGGCAAGGGCCGCCGAGCGTTTGACGGCGGTGCCCATGGCGTAACCGTTGTTCTCAATGACAAAGATCACCGGCAGCTTCCAGATCGCTGCCATATTGAAGCTTTCATAGACCTGGCCCTGGTTGGCCGCGCCCTCGCCGAAATAGGTCACTGAGACATTGTCTGTCCCGCGGTACTTGTTGGACAGTGCCAGGCCGGCACCGATCGGCACCTGGGCGCCGACAATGCCGTGACCGCCAAAGAAATTCTTTTCGCGGCTGAACATGTGCATGGAACCGCCCTTGCCCTTGGAATAGCCGCCCTCGCGGCCGGTCAATTCGGCCATGACGCCCTTGGGGTCCATGTCGCAGGCCAGCATATGGCCGTGGTCGCGGTACGAGGTGACCATTTGGTCGCCATCCTTGAGCGCCATCTTCATACCGGTGACGACAGCCTCTTGACCAATGTACAGGTGACAGAAGCCGCCGATGAAACCCATGCCGTAAAGCTGGCCGGCCTTTTCCTCAAACCGGCGGATCAACAGCATGCCGCGATAGGCAGTTAATTCCTGGTCTTTGGAGAATTCTACAATGTCGGAAGTGGCTGATTTTTCGTCGGGTTTCTTGGCGGGTTTCGGCTTAGATGATTTCTTGGCTGGCGACTTTGCCATACATGGACCTCCCCAGGTTATCGGCTCCCGCCGGACTTGTGCGCCGGTCCTTCGAGCTCATGGGAGGTATTTTAGCGCTCTAAGCGTATGAAAAATATAACGGATTTCAAATTTAACCGGATTATGGTTTATCCAACTGATATCATTGACTAGAGTGCGATCGTTTTAGAGTGTTTCCATCAAAAACGATCCTGATCCAGACCTGTCACTCGCTCACCACGATCTCGTTCGGTTTGCTAAAGCCCAACATGGTACGTGCCATCTCTTCGAGCATGTCCGCATCGATGCTTTCAGGCCGCAACAGAGCAACACGGGTCTGCAAGGCTTCGCGCTTGGCACGCACGGCATCGCGCCTTTCCTCCAGCTCAGAGACTTTCACCAAGATCGACGTTTGATTGGCAAAGCTGCGTTTGCCGTTGAGGCCATGCCAGGCAAAGAATCCAAGCAGGCAAAAACAAACCACGGTAACGGTCAGATCAAATCCATAACGACGCATCGGCCAGCGAATCCCCTGATTGCGAATTTGCAAACATTAGCAAGGGAGCCGTTAACAGTCTGTTTACCGAGATGAGGCGGCGTGCAACCCGCCGTCATCCCGGCATTAAGAGGGCCTACCTCAAAATTTCACGCCCGGCGTAGTGGCCCTGCTCGCCCAGTTCACCTTCGATGCGGATCAGTTGGTTGTACTTGGCCAGCCGGTCGGAGCGGGCCAGTGAGCCGGTTTTGATCTGGCCGCAGTTGGTGGCAACGGCAAGGTCGGCGATGGTGGCGTCTTCGGTTTCGCCTGAGCGGTGCGACATGACGGCGGTAAACCCGGCCTTGTGGGCCATCTCGACGGCTTTGAGGGTTTCGGTCAGCGAGCCGATCTGGTTGACCTTGACCAGGATGGAGTTGCCGGCGCGGTCGTCGATGCCACGCTTGAGGCGTTCGGTGTTGGTGACAAACAGGTCATCGCCAACCAGCTGGCACCTGTCGCCGATGGCTGCGGTCAATGCCTGCCAGCCGTCCCAATCGTCCTCGGCCATGCCGTCTTCAATCGAGATGATCGGATAGCGCGCGACCAGGTCGGCCAGATAAGCGGCATTGTCGTCAGAAGACAGAGACTTGCCTTCACCGACCATTTCATACTTGCCCTTCTTGAAATATTCGGTCGAGGCGCAATCGAGCGCCAGGCTGATCTCCTCGCCCGGTTTGTAGCCGGCCGCCTCGATCGACTTCATGATGAAGCCAAGCGCGTCATCGGTTGAGGCCAGGTTCGGCGCAAAGCCGCCTTCATCTCCGACATTGGTGTTGTGGCCGGCGTCCTTCAGGCCCTTCTTGAGCGTGTGGAAGATCTCCGAGCCCATGCGCACCGCCTCGGCCATGGTCTCAGCGGCGACCGGCATCACCATGAACTCCTGGACATCGATCGGGTTGTCGGCGTGTTCGCCGCCGTTGATGATGTTCATCATCGGCACCGGCAAGGTGCGTGCGGCCGGGCCACCGACGTAACGATACAGCGGCAGGCCGCAATCATCCGCCGCTGCCTTGGCGTTGGCCAGCGAGACGCCCAGAATGGCGTTGGCGCCGAGACGGGCCTTGTTGGCGGTTCCATCAAGCGCGATCATGGTCTGGTCGATGGCAATCTGGTCTTCGGCGTCCATCTCGACCAGCGCATCGAATATCTCGCCGTTGACGGCGGCAACCGCCTTGGTGACGCCCTTGCCGAGGTATCGCTTTTTGTCGCCGTCGCGCAATTCGACGGCCTCATGCGCGCCGGTTGAGGCACCGGACGGGACGGCGGCGCGGCCAAACGAGCCATCTTCCAGGGTCACGTCGACCTCAACGGTCGGGTTGCCCCGGCTGTCGAGAATTTCACGGGCAGTGATGTCTATAATGGCGGTCATGGTAGCGGGACTCAGCTTTGCGGTTGGTGGATGGGCAGTCTATACCTCTAGCCGCTGCGGGCGACAACGGCGTGAATGACGCGGGGAAATTGGATTGCACGGCCGCGCGTGAATGCGTAAAGCATCGGCCATGACACAGAAAACCGGCTTCAAGGCCCTCGGCGGCGACAACAGCATCCCCGATCATCCCGATCCAAATGTGCTGGAGCGGGTTGCTAACCCGCAAGACGGTACCAATTATCTGGTACGCTTCACCCTGCCGGAATTTACCTCGATCTGCCCGGTGACCGGCCAGCCGGACTTTTCCCATCTGGTGATCGATTGTGTGCCGGGCAAGTGGATCGTTGAGTCCAAATCGCTCAAGTTGTACCTGTACGGCTTTCGCAATCACGGTGCGTTTCACGAAGACTGCACGGTGCGCATTGCCAAGGACATTCAAAAACTGCTGCGCCCGAAATGGCTGCGGATCGGCGGCTACTGGTACCCGCGCGGCGGCATCCCGATCGATGTATTCTGGCAAACCGGCGCACCGCCGAAAGATGTGTGGCTGCCCGACCAGGGAGTGCCGGCCTATCGCGGGCGCGGGTGATCGAAATCAAGACCGCGTAATCGCCTTAGACGCTTGACTTGCCGGCCACTGCGCGACTATATCCCGCTTGCAGTCACCGCATGGTCGAGTGATCTTTGTGTGGCGGGGTAGCTCAGCTGGTTAGAGCAGCGGAATCATAATCCGCGTGTCGGGGGTTCAAGTCCCTCTCCCGCTACCACACAAGCCATTGTTTTTGCATAATCTCTCTCAATTCGCCTCGTGGTCCTTTGCTTTTGGGAATTGGAGGAGTTTGCAGTAAGGTTGACTGCTATCGGGCGCCGCCTGTTTCCAGAGGTGCCCTCGATTTCTGGGCCAGCACTGATGTACCCGGTGCTGGCAGCAATGCGAGAATTTTGAGCTGCCACGGCCGTTTGCAGGATCAGCGCCATCGACGGGCGACCTCCTGGCGATAGGTCTGGCAAGGCTGCACAACTGCAGGTAACGGACGAAAACGAGGGGCGGGCGATGGCTAGAAATGATCCGAACAGCGTCGCTAATTCACAAGACCTCATGGACTTCTATTCCAATCTGGGCGCGGATGGCGACTACCATGAAGTTTTCATGGAAGCGGCCAGAGCCACATCCTCTTCGGACACAGTGCGCAATCAGTCGATCAAATATTTGCGCCAGGCCGGTTTTTACAACTGCGCAAAGGACGTACTCGAGCGCAACGTTGCAGGTGATTTTGCTGAATGTGGCAGCTATCGAGGCCAGAGTGCGTATGTCATCGCAGCAATGATGGTCAGGGCCGGCCAGCATAGGCCGCTGCATCTGTTCGACAGTTTCGAAGGGCTGTCGGAGTTTTTGCCCCAGGACAATGCGGAACTGGAACGAAGCAAGGCGCAAACCGACAAGATGCGGCAGCGCTTCATGTCGTCAGCGAGTGCTGTCGCGCAGAACCTCAAGCCGTTTCCGTTCATCGAGATGCATGTCGGCTGGATACCGGACCGGTTCGAGAACGTCGCCACAAAGTCCTTTGCATTCGTGCATATCGACGTCGACCTGTATCAGCCAACACTGGATAGTCTTGACTTTTTCATCCCGCGCATGAACGCCGGCGGCTGGATTGTCGTCGATGACTACAATGCCCGGCGATACCCCGGCTGCAACACAGCGGTCAATGAGGCCGTGCAGCGGCACGCCCTGTCAACAGTGCTGCCCTTGCAGGTGGGTGGGTGCGCGATCCAGATGAAGTCAGTCTGATTCACCGCCGCAATCAAAGGCACTCCGACAGTTATGCAATCACTGCCAACGATGTTGCCGTGCCTGAACAAAATAATTAAGATCATGCGGTGTATGTTTATTGTGTGTTGCGTTGCCAAACGAGGGCAGGATGTCGGACTGGTACATGAGAATGCTGGTGTCAGCGGGTATCGTATTGAACTGGCTTGCCAGCGCGCCGGCCCATGCCGGGATCACGATTGAGGTTGTCGATCCCATCATCGTTGCGCACATCGACAAGACCGCCCAGCGCATGAAGGTCAGCGTTGACGGCAAGCCGGTCCACTCCTGGAAAGTATCGACCGGCACGCTGGGTTACAGCACGCCGGTTGGCGATTATGCGCCCTACCGGATGCACACGATGTGGCGCTCCAGGCAGTATGACGATGCACCGATGCCGCATGCTGTGTTCTTTTATGAAGGCTATGCGGTGCACGGCACCTATTCGACCGGCCAACTGGGCCGGCGGGCCTCGCATGGCTGCATCCGCCTGAAACCGGCCAATGCAAAAAAGTTCTTCAATCTCATCCTCAAACATGGCCGTGCGCGTACAAAAATCACCATCAGCGGTGGCTGAAGCGCCTGGATTGCGGACCGGGCCGGGCGCGTTGGTCCTGATCGCGATTGTTGCAGCGATCCTGCTGGCCGCCGGCCGGCCGGCACATGCCAAGACGCCTGATTGCCGCAATGTGCCCATCACCGAACAGCAAACCGTCGAGCAAATAGCGGCGGACCTGAAGACCATTGCGGCGGATAAGACCGCTGACATTCGTTACATGACGCTGGTCAACCTGGCGAATGGCTGTGCCACCGACCGCCAGATGCAGCTCTACCGCCACGCCGTGATCAAGCTGCTCAACTCGCTCAGCCGGGCGCCGCAGCCGGCGCGCTTCGAAACGATCGATCCGGGCGGGGCGATCCTTCGCATTCGGTTAAGTGCGCTTGGCTGGACAACCGAAGAGTGGCGCCGGTTGCTCTATGTCTATCCTTATGGGCTGAAGGCGAAGTCGGCGGATTTTCAGACCATTGCCGAATTGACCGGCAGCCCGCTTGCCTATCTGCGGGCTGACTGGTTCACCCACACTGCGGCGCGGCCGCCGTTCTATTACAATCTGTTGAAGTTACCTCGATCCTTCATGAGCCTTGAGGCAGGAC
>JABDJG010000454.1 GCA_013002595.1 Hyphomicrobiales bacterium
CGCCAGCACGGCGCGGACCTTGGCGCGGGTCTGGCCGGATACGCCGCAACCCGGGCCAATGCACACAGCCGTCTTTCGGCGGTCACCCAGAAGTCGGCCAAGCGCTGGCGCATCTTGTGTTTCGGCCAGCATGATTGCGTCGAGTTGGGCGGCGTTGACAGGCATTGCCAATTTTGGTGATGCCAAGGTCACCAGCCCAGCACCGGCCCGCAACGCTGCTTGCGCGGCAAGGCGGGCAGCACCGGATGAATAGGCGCCGCCGGAGACCACGACAGCATGGCCATGATCGTACTTGTGCGCGTGAATGGCTCGAGATCGAAGACAGCGCTGCCAGAGCGCCGGGTCGTTGGCACAGACAAACTGCTCGCCGGGTGGCAGTGCTGATTGCGGTATGCCGATATCGGCGCAAATCGTTTCGCCGCAATGGCTGCGGCCGGGCAGCAAAAGGTGGCCCGGTTTGCGGCGGAAGAAGGTTACGGTGAGATTGGCGCTGATCGCGGCTGCGCGCACCTGGCCGGTCTGCCCATCTATGCCGCTGGGAATGTCGACCGCGACCACCGGCACACCCGATCTGGAAATGAGAGCAAACACATCGGACAGCGGCGCTTCGATGTCACGCGCCAGACCGGCACCGAACAACGCATCGACAATAAGACGCGCGCCGGCAATTGCAGCGGGCGCAAGAGGTACGACAGGTCCGGTCCAGCGGCCGGCGGCCAACGCCGCATCGCCCTTCAAGCTGGCAACATCGCCAATAACCGCGAGTGTCACCGGCCAGCCGTCTTCAAGTAGCAGCCGGGCCACAACAAAGCCGTCGCCGCCGTTGTTGCCGGGTCCGCACAGCACGGTCACGGGGCGCTTTGACCAGCGCACGACGATCTGACGGAACACTGCGTATCCAGCGTTATCCATGAGGTCAATGCCGGGCGTGCCGCTGGAGATGGCGGCTGCGTCGGCGGCATACATTTGTGCCGGCGTCAGCAATTCAAGTCCGGCGTTTGCCGTGTTCGGTTTCATAACCTGCAGATGACACCAAGCCTGCAAAACCTGTCAACCAATGCTGTTACCGGGATCTGGCATGATGGTCCATTTGACATAGATCAATGCCGCAATGCGCCCGGTGTACAAAGGTGTCGAGGGTGAGGGAGTTCATGGCGCCGGCCCGCTTTCCCGCACCTGCCTTTCCTCCCCCGTAAAGGTGGTCAGGGCCGGCGCCCTTCCCTTGCAACCGCGTTGTGCAATGGATTTAAAGGTATTCAACCATGTCATCGTCCCCTGCTTATTGTACCTGCCCGGAGATCAAACAGACCGTACGCATCGATCAGGGCGAGGGTGAATGCCGCTCGCAGCATGGCTGCGAACAGACCTGTTGCCCGCTGGCCGCTGAATTCGAGCCGGATCGGTTCAACTTCCTCATCGCAGCAACCGGATCGAGTTTCCGAGCAGGTCGTTAGGGCCTGTTGACAAATCTCGCAGGCTTGCGGAACACGCAAGTGTGAATTAAGCCTATACCAACCATTCAGTGTGTTACGGCATACCTAGCTCACGTGATATTTGACGGGAGTTCAGTCATGGCGTGGCGATCCTGCAATATTCTATCGGTGAGACCGCCGGGGTGCTGGCGCTGCCGGCCACCAGCAGCCAGGCCGAGACGATTGACGACTTCGCCAACCGTGTAAGGTCGGCCCATACGGCCGATGACAAGCACCAGGCCATCAAATCGCTGTTCAATCTGCAGGGCATGGATGATGAACTCATCGCCATGTATGACAAGCAAACGATACCGATGCTGCTGCGGCGTCCTGAATTGGTAATGCCGTCCGATGGACTGACTTGGTCCATCAAACGGTTCCTTGCAGGAAAGAAACGCTCTATGGTGCTGGTCCAACCTGATAGGGGAGACTTCGCATGAAATCTTTGCGGGCCATTGCAGAACAAGCCACTGGCGGGATCGATAAGGTATTGGGCGGGTCACTGGACAAGGACCAAAGACACCAAATCGAACAAATCGTGGAAAAAGCCGTCATCAAGGGATTGCTGGAGGGCCAGCACCGGGCTGTCGATGCGGCGCTCAAATGCCCGGAAGCTGATCAGGACATGGCCCATAAGATCGCCGCGGAGATCCGCCGCAACAACGATGCCCTGATCGCCAACCTGTCGTCACACCCTAGTGTAAGACTTACGGCATGACTTTATCTCTCATCGGCGCCGGGTTCGGGCGCACGGGAACAGAATCCATGAAGCTGGCGCTCGAGCAGCTCGGGCTTGGCCGGTGTCACCACATGCGCGAGGTGATCGACGATGAGGAGCTGCGCGACCGCTGGCGCAAGGTGGTGAACGGTGAGCCACCAGACTGGGACCAGCTGTTTGACGGCTTTGGCTGCACGGTCGACTGGCCGTCCGCCTATTACTGGCGCGAACTGGCAGCCCATTATCCTGATGCGAAAATACTGCTGACCGTGCGCAGTTCGGACAGCTGGTACAAGAGTTTCTCAAACACCATCCTGAAGGTTATTGAATCGGGCGACAGCCTGACCGGCATGGGTCCGCAACTGGTTGGTAAAAAAGTGTTCGCAGGTCGTGCCGGGGATCGCGACCATGCGATTTCACTCTATGAACGCAACACCGCAGAGGTTCAGGCCGCATTCCCGCCAGAGCGGCTGTTGACCTATACCGTCGGTGACGGCTGGGAGCCGCTGTGTGCGTTCCTGGGCAAACCGGTGCCCGATACGCCCTTCCCGCGCACCAACTCGACTGAACAGTTTCATCAATCATTCACGAGCAAGGGCGCAGACGGGGAATAGGGTCAGATCCCTAGCCCGGCAGTGCCTAAAAGCTAGGCAGTGTGATTAATCTTTTGGCAACGTTTGTGGCCTGATCGAATCTGCACGGTCGCCCAACCTGCTGTTTTAATTAGATTATCTTGACTCTCTCAAGTTGGCACACGATGTGCAATGCGTATGGCGCGTGCGCGCGGGGCTATGTGTGCATCACTGGTCAGCACAAGCCCGGCGTCGCGCACGTTGCGCATTGAGGGATCCATGAAAAAAATAGAAGCAATCATCAAACCGTTCAAACTCGACGAGGTTAAAGAGGCGCTGCAGGAGATTGGGCTGCAGGGTATCACTGTCACCGAAGCCAAGGGGTTCGGGCGCCAGAAGGGTCACACCGAGCTTTATCGCGGCGCCGAATACGTCATCGATTTTCTGCCCAAGGTGAAGATCGAAATCGTGCTCAGCGACGATCTGGCTGAAAAGGCGATCGAAGCGATCCAGAACGCTGCCCGCACCGGGCGCATCGGCGATGGCAAGATCTTCATCAGCGATGTCGAGCAGGCAATCCGCATCCGTACCGGCGAGACCGGCACTGAAGCGCTGTAGGGCGTGGTGACAATTCCCAGCATGGGCTCGTCACCACACCCTGACCAACACCAACAATCAAGCCAACCTAAAGAGGACAACCATGGCGAAAGCAAAAGACGCTGAATCAATCCTGAAAATGATGAAGGACGAGGACATCCAGTTTGTGGATTTCCGCTTCACCGACCCGCGCGGCAAGATGCAGCACGTGACGTTCCACGACAACATTATCGATGAGGACACCTTTGCAGACGGTGTCATGTTCGATGGCTCATCGATTGCCGGCTGGAAGGCGATCAACGAGTCCGACATGAACCTGATGCCGGACGTCACGACCGCACACCTTGATCCGTTCTACGGCCAGTCGACACTTGCCATATTCTGCGACGTGCTCGAGCCGGAAACCGGCGAAGGCTACAGCCGCGATCCACGCATGACGGCCAAGAAGGCCGAAGCCTTCGTCAAGCAGTCCAAGGTCGGCGACACCGTCTATGTCGGACCGGAAGCCGAGTTCTTCATTTTCGATGATGTGCGCTTTGCAGCCGATCCGTACAACACCGGGTTCAAACTGGATTCCGTCGAGCTGCCGTCGAACTCGGACACCGAGTATGAAATGGGCAACCAGGGCCACCGGCCGGCGACCAAGGGTGGCTACTTCCCGGTCAACCCGACGGACTCAGCCCAGGACATGCG
>JABDJG010000464.1 GCA_013002595.1 Hyphomicrobiales bacterium
GCACCAAACAGGCTCTGAAGGACCGCGTGGACGAGGCCAGGTCACTCGGCATCTTCGGTGCACCGACGTTCATCACATCCGATGGCGAGCTGTTCTGGGGCGATGACCGCTTGGCGGCGGCAATTGCCTGGGCGGCTGAACGCCAACCGGGGTAAAACCGATGGTATCCGGTTGAGCACGGCGAAGTTCCCATCGCGACAGCGGGGCATGTCCGGACTGTTCACATCCCCCTCTTACTTCCCTTGGGCTCGACCCAAGGGCCCAAGAACCCACAGGGTCTGAGCTGATTTTGGCCCACATGATGCCCGACAGCGGGAGTTTCCCGGGGTGGAGATTGGGTCCTTGGGTCAAGCCCAAGGAAGGCTCAGTCTAGCGAGAGATGCGCTCAGCTATCCAGCTGCCTCCTGCAGCGCCTTGCGGTCCCTGGCGCTGAGCCGTTCCGAGGCCGATTTGAGCTGGCCGCAGGCGGCCATGATATCGCGGCCGCGCGGCGTGCGCACCGGGCTGGAATAGCCGGCCCGGTTGACCACTTCGGCAAATTTCTCGATCGTTCCCCAGTCCGAACACTCATGGGCCGTACCTGGCCACGGATTGAACGGGATCAGGTTGACCTTGGCCGGAATGCCTTTGAGCAGCTGCACCAGCCGTTTGGCGTCGGCAACGCTGTCATTGACGTCCTTCAACATGACGTATTCGAAGGTGATCCGCCGGGCATTCGACAGGCCGGGATAATCCCGGCACGCCTGCAAGAGCTCGGCAATCGGATACTTCTTGTTGAGCGGCACCAGCTTGTTGCGCACCTCGTTGGTGGTCGCGTGCAGCGAGATCGCCAGCATCGTGCCGATCTCGGCCCCGGCCCGGACAATCTCCGGCACAACGCCCGAGGTCGACAGGGTGATCCGCCGTTTCGACAGGGAGATGCCCTCCCCGTCGCCGGCAATCTCCATTGCATCCTTGACGTTGTCGAAATTATACAGCGGCTCGCCCATACCCATCAGCACCACATTGGTAATGAACCGCCCGCTCACCGGCGCATCCGGGTTGGCCTCCAGCTGGTGCGGCCACTCACCCAGCCGGTCACGGGCCAGCATGATCTGGCTGGCGATCTCACCGGCGGTCAGATTGCGCACCAGGCGCTGCGTGCCGGTGTGGCAGAACGTGCAGGTCAGCGTGCAGCCGACCTGGCTGGATATGCACAAAGTTCCGCGGTCGTCTTCCGGGATGAAGACGGTCTCGACATCCTGGCGCCGGCCCAACTCGTCCGGAGCAAGGCGCAAGAGCCACTTGCGGGTGCCATCGTTGGAAATCTGTTCCGAGACGATTTCCGGTCGCTCAAGCGTGAACCGCTCGCCAAGCGCGGCGCGCAGCTCCTTGGCCACATCGGTCATGTCGTCAAACGAGGCAACGCCGCGGTTGTAGATCCAGCGCCAAAGCTGGCCGGTGCGCATGCGCAACTGGCGCTCGGGCACGCCGGCATCGGCCAACGCCGAACGCAAGCCGGTGCGGGTCAGGCCGATCAGCGGGATCGCTGCACAATCAGCCTGTGGCGGCACGGCAGGAGCCTTGTCCACGGTATTTATCAGTGTAGTTGTCGTCATAGCTGCAGCTCTTAGCACAGCCTGGTGAGAAAGAACGAGCTTTAAAACGCGCGCGAATGCGGACTATTTGCAGCTTTGGCTTATCTTGCCGAGCGCTGCCGTCACCCCGGACAGCGAGAACCGGTCGACGGTCTTGGTGCCCCGATGGGACACGCCCTCAACCACCATCTTGGCCCCGGCACGCATCGCCTGGACAATCTTGCGGTCGCTGTCGGAACTCTCCGACCAGGCACCGTCACCGCTGGTGTAGAGCGTAAAATTGCTGCCATCGATCGACAGCTTGACGGTCGATTCCTTCTTGAACGGATAGCCGATATACACGTGCACCTGGCCGTTTACCTTTTCAGCCGGCCGGTTGCTCACCATGAAATGCACCGGATCCCGGTTGACATTCTTGGGCGAAGATTCCTTTGGCTGTGAGACGATGTAACAGACCCGTCCCTTGCCGTTCTTGTATGTGTAGGCACCCCAGTCCTTGAACTCACCTATCGGGGTTGGCTCCTGCGCAAAGGCCGGTGCTGCAAACAACACAACAGCGGCAGCGCAAATCGATGCTTTGATCAGTGCGGATAAACGAATCATATCGGTTGAAAGAATACTCATTGCCGTCTTTGAATTCCAGTGGAGTTGGTCAGTCCTCGTAACACACGACAACTTGCAAAAGAACGCCCTCACAGACATTCTCTCACCAGCGCCGTTGGATCAAAATTACATGAGCCCGGAATCTGACAATAATGCGGCAACCGGGCCATCCATGAGAACGTGAGATGGCCCAACGGGCTTGACCTTGGACGAGGGTGTGGTGAAAAGCATGCAGGCGAATGACCCATGATGGGGCGCCACAAGAACAAATTGAAACAGGAGTTAGCGTCATGAAAGCGGTGGTATGTGAAAAGCTCGGGCCGCCCGAAACGCTGGTCATCAAGGAGCTCGATGCGCCCACGGCCTCAGCAGGCGAAGTCGTCATCTCGGTCAAGGCCGCGGCGTTGAATTTCTTCGACACGCTGATCATCGAGGGCAAGTACCAGTACCGGCCGGATTGTCCGTTCTCGCCCGGCGCCGAGATTGCCGGCATCGTCAAGTCCGTCGGCCCGGATGTCACCGAATTTGCACAAGGCGACAGGGCCATCGCATACCTGGGCTGGGGCGGCGCACGCCAGGAAGTTGTCGCACCGGTTGGCCGGGTAGTGAAACTGCCGGACGGCATCGCCGATGAGGCCGCCGCCGGACTGACCGTGACCTACGGCACCACAATTCATGCCCTCAAGGACCGGGCGGCGCTGCAGCCCGGCGAAACCCTGGCGGTGCTCGGCGCATCCGGCGGCGTCGGCCAGGCCGCCGTTGAGATTGGCAAGGTCATGGGCGCCCGGGTCATCGCCTGCGCCTCATCTGAAGACAAGCTCGAATTCTGCCGTGAGCTTGGCGCCGACGAAACCATCAACTATGCCGAGACAGGCCTGAAAACCGCCCTGAAAGAGGCGACCGGCGGCAAGGGTGTCGATGTGGTTTATGATCCTGTCGGCGGCCCGCTCGCCGAACAGGCGCTCAGGGCGACCGGCTGGAACGGCCGTTTTCTGGTCATCGGATTTGCCAGCGGCGACATCCCGAAACTGCCGCTCAACCTGGTTCTGCTCAAAGGCTGCCAGGTCGTCGGCGTGTTCTGGGGCGACCATACCGAACGCGAGCCGGACAAGCACCGCGCCAATATGGCAACGCTGCTGGACTGGTGCCGGTCCGGCAAGATCAAGCCGCACATCTACAAGACATATGCGCTCGAAGAGACCGTCAACGCTCTGCAGGATCTTGCTGAACGAAAAGTTAAAGGAAAGGCTATAGTTATACCTTAAAGTATTTATAAACCACGAAAGCGCGCAATTTCCATATTTACCGCCCGGACAGTAAGGTTAACGGGTGTGTAAATTGATAATTAAATTGAAGTACGCGCAGAAAGCTCGAATATACAAATATATACTATGAATATCGCCGTTGAGAGTGAGAGGCGGCGATGTATTATTCGAGAAAAGCGGGGAAACTCGCTATATTATGGGGCATCATATCCTTAGCCCTTTCCAGTGCAGCGGCCCAGGCTGACGCGCTGTTAACCAACAAAGAGCAACGAACGGCCAGACTTGAGCAATCTGTTGAGGCCCGCGCCCTGGCGCTGCAACCAAAGGAATGGGCCAGCATGCGCGAATTGAACCCTGTGGTGTTCCGCAAAGCCGCACTGGATGCACAAACAGGTTGCCTGGCAATTGCCCTTTATCATGAGGCCCGCGGCGAAAATGAAATGGGCCAGATCGCGGTCGCCCAGGTCATCCTCAACCGGGTCAAGAGCCGCAAATATCCCAACACAATCTGCCGGGTCGTTTATCAGAACACCCACAGGCTCAACCGCTGCCAGTTCTCTTTTGCCTGTGACGGCCGCTCAGATGGCCCGCACGCCAACCGCGCCTGGCGCAAGATTACCAAGCTTGCCAAGTCCATCACCTGCCAGACATCGTGCGGCTATCATGTCCGGCGCGATCCTGTCCTGTCCAGGCTGGAGGCATCGTTCGCCCGGGCCAGCCACTATCATGCAGTTCGTGTCAAACCCTACTGGAGCCGCCGTCTCGACCGGTCAGGCCGCATCGGCCGTCATATCTTTTATGTCAGCAAGCGGGTGTGGAGTTGAAGCAGACATCCAATTTCAGCACTGCCGGCCTGACCCCGTCCTGCCGCCGTCGTCTCAGACAGCGCCAGTCGCACACGATCTGGTTGCCCAAACCCCATCTTCCGGTCAGCGGCCTTCATGCCGCTCACCAGGGTGCTGACTGCCAGCGCAAGCCGGCTTCGCATCCTGACTCCAGGCAAGGCCGCTAACTCTCTCGTTGCACCCCGCCGGTTCTCCTCAATCTGACGTATGTCCCGGCCGGCCCAGCTGCTGAACGAGGTGATCGATCAGCGATCGCACCCGGGCGGTCAGATGACGGTTCGGCGGGTACAGCGCATAGAGGCCAAATTCATCGGTGGTGAACTCAGTCAGCAGCTGCTCCAGCCGGCCATCGCTCAGCGCTGCCTCGACGACGTAAAGCGGCGACCGCGCGATGCCGATGCCGCCGATCGCCATTTGCGCAATGGCGCCAGGTGAATTGGCACGCAAGGGTCCGCCAATCTTGATGGCAATGTCGCCCTGATCGGCATGGAACCGCCACACCGTTGCATCGGCCTGGTTGTCGTCCACCAGGCAATCGTGGGTTGCCAGCGCCTGCGGGGTCTGGGGCCGGCCGTGCCTTTCAAGATACGCCGGCGCCGCGCACACGATCATCGGCATATCGGCAAGCTTCCTGGCGATCAGCGTGGAATCGCGCAGCGCACCGACCCTGATCGCCAGGTCAAAGCCTTCCTCGACAAGCGCAATCCGGTTGTCCGACAGCTGCAGATCAATCGTCACCTGGTGATGGGCCGACATGAACGGCACCAGCGCCTTGGTCAGCCGGGTGCTCCCGAACCCCGTCGGCGCGGTGATGCGGACCGGGCCGGCGAGCGATGATTGCCGTTCTTTGACCAGGGAGTCCAGTTCATCGACCTGTTCCAGAATGGGTCGGCAGCGCTCCAGGTATGCCGCCCCGACATCGGTCAGCGAAACACTTCGCGTGGTCCGGTTGAAAAGCTGGGTCTCCAGCCTTGCCTCCAACTGCTGGACATATTTGCTCGCCAGTTTGGTTGACATGCCCAGCCGGCGCGCAGCGGCGGTGAACGAGCCTTCCTGAGCCACCGCCGTGAACGCCCGCATGGTTTCGATCTTGTCCATCCTGCCTGGTTATCCATCCATCACTATTATGTACGTATCGTACATTATAATTGAACATGACTGGTGATTATCGCCAATCAAATTTTGCCCCATACTAATATTCATCGACAAGCAAAGGAGCAAACCATGACCAGCGCAATCCGCATCCACCGTCACGCCCTGTCGGGCCATTCGCACCGTGTTGAGCTGTTCGCCAGCCTGGCCGGGATCAACCATGATCTGGTCGATGTCGACCTGATGTCGGGCGAACACAAGAAGCAGCCGTTCCTGACGCTTAATCCGTCCGGCCAGGTGCCGGTCGTCCAAGACGGTGAGACCGTCATCTCGGACTCAAACGCCATCCTGGTCTATCTGGCGCGCAAGTACGCACCGGACTGGTTGCCTGGCGATCCTGCCGGCCAGGCCGAAGTGCAAAGGTTCCTGTCACTTGCTGCCGGCGAGATCGCCAATGGCCCGGCCGCGGCGCGTTTGATCACCGTTTTCGGCGCCCCGTTGGACGCGGATCGGGCAACGACCATCGCCCGGGCCACCTTTGACCGGCTGGAACAGCATCTTGAAGGCCGCCAGTGGCTGGCCGCGGACCGCGCAACGATCGCCGATGTCGCCATCTACAGCTACACAGCCCATGCGCCCGAAGGCAACGTCTCGCTCGATGCATACCCGAACATTCGCGCCTTGCTGGCCCGTATCGAGGGGCTGCCCGGATTTGTCGGCATGCAGCAGACCAGGGTTGGCCTGGCCGCCTGACGGACGATCGTCCCGGTCTGTCGGTACTCGGACATCAAGACCCACCAGGAGGATTTCATGAATGATCGTCTCACCAATCCCAGCGAAGGATCCCCCTTCCATGCTGGCGAGCAGGCCGTGCAGGAACGGCTCGGTGTCCGCGATATTGAAGACTGGGCCCGCAAGGTTGTGCGCGACCATCTTCCCGAACAGCATCGCACCTTTCACACCGCGCAGCCGTTTCTAGTCGCCGCCGCGCGTGACCGGCAGGACCGTCCCTGGGTCACACTGCTGGACGGGCCGGATGGCTTTGTCACGTCGCCCGATCCCGGTCACCTGGTGATCAGGTCAAAACCGTCACCCGGCGATGCGCTCGAGCAATCGTTCACCAAGGGCGCCGACATCGGCATTCTCGGGATCGAACTTGCCACCCGCCGGCGCAACCGCGTCAACGGCCGTATTGCCGAAAGCACCGGCGATGCAATCACGTTTCGCGTCGACCAGGCCTTCGGCAATTGCCCGCAATACATCCGCGAACGCGGCTGGCGCCGGGTTGACGACAGGCCGCCGGCAAGCCCGCGGCGCGGCACGGCATTGACGCCGGACCAGCAGGCCTGGATCGAAACCGCGGACACATTCTTCATTGCCAGCGGCTTTCGCGGTGCAGGTGACAGTCCGGCATTCGGCATGGACGCCTCGCACCGCGGCGGCGAACGCGGCTTCGTGCGCTCAAGCAATGGCACCCGGTTGCAGTTTCCCGATTACGCCGGCAACAACCACTACAACACGATCGGCAATCTCGTCCTCGATCCAAGGGCAGGATTCCTGTTCATCGATTTCGAGACCGGAAGCCTCTTGCAGCTGACCGGTACGACCTCGATCGACTGGGATGCCGCCGGCCTCGATGATTTCCCCAGCGCCCGGCGTCTGGTGACCCTCGATGTTGAGGAAATCGTCGAACTGCCCTCGGCCACCAGCCTGCGCTGGGCAGCGGATGCGGACTCCGTGCGCTCATTGCGGCTGGTCGACAAGATTCCCGAAAGCGACGATGTCACGTCCTTTGTGTTCGAGGCCCGCGACGGCGGGCCGCTGGCAGCGTTTGAACCGGGCCAGCATTTGCCGATAGAACTTGCCATCCCGGGCCTCGATGAACCGGCCCGCCGCACCTACTCACTATCGAGCGCACCAGGCACCGAGCGCTACCGGATCAGCGTGAAAAGGGAACCTGGGGGGCTGGTGTCGGGACATCTGCACGACCGCATCGAGGCGGGCGCGATCATCGATGCCCGCCACCCGGCCGGTGATTTCATGATGACCTGCAACGTTTGCCCGCTTG
>JABDJG010000465.1 GCA_013002595.1 Hyphomicrobiales bacterium
GCCAGCTGGCTATTGTGACCGGCATACCACCAGTTACGGGCAAAGATCGCGTCCTTCTCCAATTCATAGATTTCGGTGTCATGATAGAACCGTGCGGGCAAGGTGAACGAACGTGCTGCCTGCTTGCTGAATGGCGCATCGCCCTTGTTCATTCCTAAAATGGGTTTGTTCATTGAAAAGCCCTCCGCGCTTGCTTTTATGCATTAGATCAAATAATGCATTCGAGATGCAAACGATGGTTTTTAAGGCCATTAGATAACTTGTGCTTATGTAAATGTTGAAATCTCGACTTCCTCCCCTCGATAATCTGATCGCCTTTGAAGCGGCCGCGCGGCTGCTCAGCTTTACCAAAGCGGCGCATGAGCTCAATGTCACGCAAGCGGCGGTCAGCCAGCAGATCAGAAACCTCGAACAGGGCCTTGGCCTCAAACTGTTCGAACGGGCACACCGGGCGGTCCGTTTGACCAGCGCCGGGCGCGAATATCAGCACACCGTCTCGGCATCACTGCGCCATCTGGCCAGCGCAACCGGCGACATCAGACTGTCGCAGAGCCAACCGCGACTGACGATTGCCTGCGACCAGTCGATCGCAGCGCTGTTACTATTGCCGCGCCTGTCGGCATTCAAAGCTCTGTATCGGGATGTTTCGCTGCGGATGATCGTATCGGACAGCATAGCGGACTGTCTTTCCGACGAGACCCAGGTCGCGGTCATTCACGGCACAGGCGACTGGCCGGGATATTCCAGCCGGAGATTGTTTAAAGAAGAAGTGTTTCCGGTCTGCAGCCCGGCCTACCTTGCGCAAACCGGGCCGATTGCCAATGCGAACGAGCTTGCACAATGCGATTTGCTCAATCTTGACGATGAGCAATGGGATTGGATGAACTGGCGGGTGTGGTTCAATTCAAAAGGAATGGACCTGCCGTTTGAGCGCCGCAGCCTGGAGGTCAACAACTATCCCTTGTTGATCGAAGCGGCCAAAGCAGGACATGGCATGGCCCTTGGCTGGCGAGGACTGGTCGATGACGCCCTACAGCAGGGTTCGCTGGTCTGCCCGATTGACGAGACGGTCGAAACCGACTTTGCCTACTACCTGGTGTGGCCGGACCGCTACGAGCGCACGGCTGAAGTTGAAGGTTTTTCTAGCTGGTTTAGGGCCTGTTGGGATTCAAACAAAATTCATGGATGAGCGGTATTACACAACGCATGACCGGGTCCGCTAACTCCCTCATGGGTGGAAACAACCGGCGGTTTACGCTGGAAATCACCTGCCTGTTTTTTGCCGTCAGCTTTACCGGCCTGCTGGTCGCCACGAATTTTGCGCTGCTGCAAGATGGTGACACCTTCTGGCATGTTGCGACCGGACGCTGGATTGTCGAAAACATGGCGGTTCCGCGGACCGATGTGTTTTCGCACACCTACACAGGCGAGGTCTGGCTCGCCAAGGAATGGCTTTCGCAACTTTTGCTGTATCTTGCCTATATGGCCGGCGGCTGGAAAGCGGTCAATGTGTTTGCCTTGCTTGTCGTGTCCATCTGCGTTTCGATCTTGAGCTGGATTTGCCTTACAAGCTTCAGGCTATCGGTCGCGGTGGGCGTGATCTTTCTGGCCACCATTTTTGCGTCAGTGCACTATCTTGCCCGGCCGCATCTGCTGGCCTATCCGATCATGATGATTTGGGTGGCGGGCGTTGTGTTTGCTGCCGACAAGCAGCGCCTGCCGTCCTACTGGCTGGTGCCGTTGATGGCGCTGTGGGCCAACATGCATGGCGGCTTCACGCTCGGCCTTGCCCTTGCCGGTCTGATGAGCCTGGAAACGCTGATGGGGGTGCCGCGGGCCGAGTTGAGACCGCAAATAATTCGCCATGGCATGTTTCTGGCGCTTGCAACACTTGCCGCACTCATTACCCCGTTTGGCATTCAGAGCATCCTGATCACGCCGAAGATCATGGGGCTGGGCGAAGTGCTCGATCACGTCGGGGAGTGGAAATCGCCCGATTTCCATCTGTATGAGTTTCATCTTGTCGTGTTGATGGGCCTGCTCGGCCTTGCGCTGTCTGGCGGGCTAAAGCTGAAACCGATGCGAACCGTTGCCATAATCCTGATCAGTTATCTGATGTTCAAGCATGTGCGCACCTTGCCGGTGTTCGCCTTGTTGATGCCGATCTTGCTGGCGCGGCCGGTCACCGAACAGTTCAGCTGGCTTGGCTTCAGGCATCAACTGAATGATGATGCCGATGATCCCATTTTGCAGTTGTGTCAAAGGTATTCACGGCTGTTGCCGGCGATCGCTGCGGCGATCTTCGGTGCAGGCCTGTTCGTGGCTGCAACGACGGACCTGCCGCCCGGCGATGAAGGCAAGGGCAAGCCGATCAGCTCTGTCGCCTTTGCCAAGGCGAATGGACTGACCGGCAACGTCTACAACGACTATGACCTGGGCGGTTATCTGATCTTTTCCGGGATACCAACATTCATCGACGGGCGGGCCGAACTCTACGGCCGCGAATTCTTCAATGCCTATTACAGTGCGGCATGGCAGCTGAAAGGTGGCGACCTGTTTAAGTTGCTGGATGATCACGACATCGACTGGACATTGCTGCGGCCGAATTCGGGCGGCGCCGTCGCACTTACCCAGTCACCCGACTGGCAATGCGTTCATGCCAAAGGCATTGCGGTTGTTCACGTGCGCATCTCCGCGCCAGGCAATGCCAGAGCGCTTGCAGCGGCCAAGGCCGACCCCTGCACGACAGTCAATGCTGAATAATTTATTCGCTGACCGGGGCCGAAGGCTGGGTGCTGCCGGGCAGTTGGGGCAGTACGCTGCTGCCACTGGGGCCTTCACCGGACTGACCGCCCGATTGCTCGGTCTGAACGCCGTCGAATACCGAACCGGGCTGTGATGTGCCGCGTGCCAGGATGGTCAACGCCATCGATGTAACGAAGAAGCAAAGCGCAAGACCTGCGGTCAGCCGGGTCAGCAGGTTGGCGGCACCGCGGCTGGAAAACATTCCGCCGCCACCACCGCCGCCACCGCCGCCAATACCAAGGGCGCCGCCTTCGGAACGCTGCAGCAGAATGACGCCAATGAGGCCCAGCGCGATGAGCATGTGGACGACGAGAACAATTGTGGTCATCGGAATTTTCCGGACAAGAAGTTGTGGTTGTGGGCCATGTAGCGCGCTTTGCACGCCAATTCAATCGTTGGCGCGGCCCAATTCGTCAGATTCTACTCGGCGTGTCCTTAGGTGTAGGCCTTGATGATGCCGATAAAATCAGCCGCTTTAAGACTGGCGCCACCCACCAGAGCCCCGTTGACATCCTCAACGGCCATCAGTTCTTCGGCGTTTCCAGGCTTCACCGAACCGCCATAAAGGACCGGCACCCGCATTCCGGCCTTCGGTCCGATGATCCGCAGCAGGCCCTTGCGAATGTGACGGTGAACCGCGCGAATTTCAGCCGGGGTCGGGGTCAGGCCCGTGCCGATGGCCCAGACGGGTTCATAGGCAATGACGGTATTTGTCGCTGTGGATGAGGCCGGTAGCGATTTTTTCAACTGGGCCCCTATGATGCGCAGCGTTTCTCCGGCCTTGCGCTGGGCCAAAGTCTCACCAATGCACACAATTGCGGTCAGATCGGATTTATGTGCCGCAGCAGCCTTTGCTGCCACAACCGCATCCGTCTCGCCATGGTCCGCACGGCGTTCGGAATGCCCCACGATGACAGCCGTGGCACCGGCGTCCGACAACATGTCAGCAGAAACGTCGCCCGTGTGGGCGCCGCTCACTTTGTCGTGACAGTCCTGGCCGCCCAGTCTGATTCGCGATGACCTGGTCAGGCCCTGAACCCTCGACAGCAACGTTGCCGGCGGGCAGACCATGACATCGCACTTCAGACGCACGCCCTTCAACATGCCGGTTAGCAGCCGGATTTCCTTGAGCGATATACTGGTCCCATTCATCTTCCAGTTGCCCGCTACGATCGGACGTGGTGTTGCAGATGCCATTTGAGATCCCCGAAATTAGCCCCATATGTACGACTCTGTTATCAGACGATCGCAGCTTTGCGAAGAGCGCATCATATTGTTATTTGAATGCCGGATCCCACGAACCAGGCAGCTGTTACAGGGGTCTGGTATTACTTGCGGTATGGTGGGCGTCTTTCTATGATGCGCCGCGTTTGCCGGCAGGTGAATACCGGCAGTCAATTTCAGGACAGATCATAAAATGCTCGATTCTTTACGCAACAAGACCGGAGGTTGGATCGCCAAGATCTTTATCGGTGTGCTGGCGGCCAGTTTTGCCGTGTGGGGCGTGGCCGATGTGTTCACAACCCGGCCGACGGACACCCTGGCCGAAGTCGGCACCCGGCAAATCAGCGTGCAGGAATATTCCAACCGGTTCCAGCGCCAATTGCGTCAGTTGTCGCAACAGCTCGGACAACCCTTGACCGCGGCACAAGGGCGGCAGTTCGGACTCGACCGGCAGGTTCTGGGCTCGTTGCTGCGCGATGCCGCACTTGAGGCACAGGCCGATCAGATGAAGCTTATGGTGTCTGACACGACCGTTGCGCAGCGCATCGCCGACAACCCGCAGTTCCAGAACAGCCAGGGTGTCTTCAACAAGGATCAGTTCCTCGCCCTGTTGCGCAACAATGGCTTGAACGAACAAATGTTCGTCGTCGCCGAGAAACAGGGTCTGATCCGCGGCGCCATTGCGACAACGATCGAGCAAGGTGCAGCCGCGCCGAAGAAATTTGCCGAGTTTGCCCATAAATTCCGCAACGAACAGCGCGATGTGGCGTACATCTCTGTCACCGTGCCGGAGGCCTCGATTGCCGAACCATCTGACAGTGATCTGAAGACGTTCTATGACGCCAACCCGCAGCTGTTCGCGATCCCCGAAAGACGGGTGATTGCGGCTATCCAGGTGACGCCAGACACCTTGACCGACCGAATTCAGATCAGCGATGCAGATGTCGCCAAACGCTATGAAGAGCGCAAGTCGGACTATGCAACGCCGGAAAAACGCACGATCCAGCAAATCACTTTTGCGAGCGTTGCGGAAGCGGCTGCAGCCAAGGCCAAGATCGACGGCGGCACATCTTTCCTGGACATCGCCGAGGAAAAGAACCTCTCAGAGACGGATATCAGCCTGGGTACATTTACCCGAGATTCGCTGCCGGACCAGAAACTGGCCGAGGCGGCTTTCGCGCTTGCCAAGGATGCAGTCAGCGCACCGGTCGAAGGCAAACTGGCGACGGTGCTGCTGCGGGTGACCAACATTGAGGCCGGGTCACAAAAGCCGCTCAGTGAAGTCGCCGGCGAGATCAAGAAGGCGCTGCAGATCGATGGCGCCCGCGATGAGATCCTGAACATCTACGACAAGATCGAAGAATTCCGGGCGAGCGGGCAGTCGTTCGCTGATATTGCCAAGGAGCTGTCGCTGTCTGTTGTGGAAACAGCCCCGGTCGACCGGACCGGGCATACTGAAACCGGGGCGCTGGTGGAAAACCTCGTTGATACGTCTGGCATCGTCCGGGCGGCATTTGAGAGCGACATAGGCATCGACAATGACCCCGTAACGACGGGAGACGATGGTTATGTGTGGTTTGAAGTTCGCGACATCCAAGCTGCCAGCACAAAACCGCTTGATGATGCGCGTGACGATGCGGTCAAGGGCTGGAAGGCGCAGGAGTTGCGCAAAGCTGTGCTGGCCAAGGCGCAAGACCTGAAGAAACGGGCCGAGGCCGGCGAGACCTTGGCAAAGCTTGCCGATGAAGCCGGTGTAGAGGTCAAGACCCAGCAAGGCATCAAGCGCAACGAAGCAAGCGAAGCTTTCGACGCCGCAGCGGTTCAGGCGCTGTTCGCCGTGCGCGAGGACGGCATTGCCGTGGCCGTCGACGGCGACGGCAAGGGCGCAAAGCTGATGAAGTCCACACCGGTTCTGGCCGTGCCCTTCGACAGCCAGTCGGCTGAGGCCAAATCCATTGCCAAGGAACTGTCGACCGCATTCTCGAACGACCTGTACGCCCAGTATCTGGCCGATCTGCAACGCCGCCTTGGTGTGGAGATCGATGAGCGGGTGCTGGCGAATGCCGGCAGCCAATCAAATCAACGGGGATATTGATCATCTGAGCCGGTCGGTGGCCACCAACGGCAGTGATCTAGATTACACAAATGGCGATTTCCCCGACATCCCAGGAGTTTGAGCAAGCCTACGCGAACGGCCGGCCCCAGGTGGTATTCACACATCTGGTGGCCGATTTGGAGACACCGGTTTCGGCCATGCTGAAGCTGGCGCACGATGCCCAATACAGCTTTCTGCTGGAAAGTGTCGAAGGCGGCGCCGTGCGCGGACGCTACTCGATGATCGGCATGAAGCCGGACCTGATCTGGAAGGTCGAGGGCACGCAGGCCTCGGTCAATCGCAAGGCGCTTTATGATGCCGAGGGCCCGTTCGAGCGCGATGACGCAGAACCGCTCCAGTCGTTGCGAAATCTCCTGGCAGAGACACGTATTGACCTGCCAGAGACATTGCCGCCAATGGCAGCCGGCCTGTTTGGCTATATCGGCTATGACATGGTGCGCTTGATGGAAGAACTGCCGCCGGCCAATCCGGATTTCCTCGAAGTGCCCGATGCGCTGATGATCCGCCCGACGGTGATGGCGATCTTCGATGCTGTAAAAGACGAAGTGACGGTGATCACGCCGGTCTATCCCAGTGCCGATGTCCGGGCAACGGCAGCCTATGCCCGGGCCGTTGAGCGGCTCAATGACGTGATCGATGCACTCGAGCAACCGCTCGACCCGCGGGCCGGCGCAGATGCCGAACTGGTCAACATCGAACAACCTGGCTCAAACACCTCGCCCGAGGACTACAAGGCCATGGTCGAGCGGGTCAAAGAGTACATAACGGCCGGGGACATTTTCCAGGCAGTGCTGTCGCAGCGCTTTGAGACAGATTTCCCCATGCCGAGCTTTTCGCTCTACCGGGCGCTCAGGCGTGTGAACCCCTCGCCGTTCTTGTATTTCCTCGAATTCGGCGGCTTTTCGGTGATCGGATCAAGCCCGGAAATTCTCGTTCGGGTGCGCGAGGGCAAGGTTTCCATCCGGCCGATTGCCGGCACCCGGCGGCGCGGCGAAACACCGGCAGAAGACCGGGCACTGGCCGATGAGCTCTTGGCCGACCCGAAAGAATGTGCCGAACATCTGATGCTGCTCGATCTCGGGCGCAACGATGTCGGGCGGGTTGCCGAGATCGGCAGCGTCACCGTGACGGATCAGTTCATCCTGGAGTTCTACAGCCAGGTCATGCACATCGTCTCCAACGTCGAGGGCGATCTCGACCCGAAGTACGACGCGATTGACGCACTGGCCGCCGGTTTTCCGGCCGGAACCGTTTCGGGAGCGCCCAAGGTGCGTGCCATGGAGATCATCGATGAGCTGGAAAAGGACAAGCGCGGGCCCTATGCCGGCTGTGTCGGTTACTTTTCAGCCAACGGCGACATGGACACCTGTATCGTGCTGCGCACCGCGGTGGTCAAAGACGGCAAGATGTATGTTCAGGCCGGCGCCGGCATCGTTGCCGACAGTGTGCCGCAAAGCGAGCACGAAGAGTGCATCAACAAGGCCAAGGCGCTGTTCCGCGCTGCCGAAGAAGCCGTCCGCTTTGCCGGCCAGGCGACACGGGGGCAATAGACCATGCTGATCCTGATCGACAATTACGACAGCTTCACCTGGAACCTGGTGCATTACCTCGGTGAACTCGGCGCCACGACGGTCGTTCATCGCAACGACAAGATCGGTGTTGGGCAGGTGTTGTCGGCAAAGCCCGAGGCCATTGTCCTGTCGCCGGGTCCGTGCACGCCCAATGAGGCCGGCATCTGCCTGGAGCTGATTGAGAAAGCAGCCGGTGACATACCCATATTTGGTGTCTGCCTCGGCCATCAATCGATCGGCCAGGCATTTGGCGGCGATGTGGTTCGCGCACCTACGCTGATGCATGGCAAACTGTCCAAGATCAAACATACCGGCAGCGGCGTTTTCGCCGGTATTCCCGATGAATTCGAGGCAACGCGCTATCATTCCCTGACCGTTGAGCCGAACAGTCTGCCCGATTGCCTGGAGGTGACGGCGCAGACCTATGACGGCGTCATCATGGGCATGCAGCACAAGGAACTGCCGGTGCACGGGGTGCAATTTCATCCCGAAAGCATTGCATCACAGCATGGACACACGCTATTGCGGAACTTCCTGTCATTAGCAGGTGTCGTGTAGGGGACGTTATGGCTGACTTGAAACCCATTATCGCAAAGGCGGCAGATGGCGAGGCGCTGACCCGTGACGAGGCAAAACAGGCCTTCGATGTCATGATGTCAGGCGAGGCGACGCCGAGCCAGATCGGCGGTTTGTTGATGGCGCTTCGGGTGCGCGGCGAGACGGTTGACGAGATCACCGGCGCGGTGATGACCATGCGCGAGAAAATGACCCGCGTGGACGCGCCGGCCGATGCCATGGATATCGTCGGCACCGGCGGTGATGCCTCGGGCAGCTATAATGTTTCGACCTGTTCGGCGATTGTAGCGGCCGGAGCAGGCCTCAAGATCGCCAAGCATGGCAACAGGGCCCTGTCGTCCAAATCGGGCGCAGCTGACACCCTGGCGGCGCTTGGCGTCAATATTGAAGCCTCACCGGGCCAGATTGCCGCCTGTATCAAACAAGCCGGCGTCGGGTTCATGTTCGCACCCGCCCATCATGCCGCCATGCGTCATGTCGGTCCGAGCCGGGTCGAGCTCGGCACCCGCACGATCTTCAATTTGCTCGGACCCTTGTCCAATCCTGCCAGTGTAAAGAGGCAGGTTATTGGCGTTTTTTCAAAGGCTTGGGTCGAACCGCTTGCCCATGTTCTGAAGAACCTGGGTTCTGAGCGCGTTTGGGTCACACATGGCGAGGGCGGACTTGATGAGATCACGCCGACCGGCACGACCTGGGTGTCTGAGCTCAAAGATGGCAAGGTCAGCAATTTTGAGCTGTCGCCCGAAGATGCCGGGCTGAAACGGTCCAAACTGGAGGATTTGCTTGGCGGTGATGCCGAATACAACGCCGCAGCCCTGCGCGCCGTGTTGGAAGGCGAAAAAAACGCCTTTCGCGATGCTGCCGTCATGACCGCCGGCGCTGCCCTGCTTGTGGCCGGCAAGGTGAGCGACCTGAAATCGGGCGCCGAACAGGCGGCTGCGGCAATCGACAGCAATGCCGCCCACCAAGCGCTTGATAGACTTGTTGAAGTCTCAAACACCGAGGAAGCCTAGATGGCGACCATTCTCGACAAGATCGCTGAGTACAAGCGGGGCGAAGTCGCTGCTGCCAAGGCGGAAATGAGTGCCACCGATCTGGAATTGCATGCGCTTGAATCACCGCCGGTGCGCGGTTTCAAGGCGGCGCTGGAAGCCAAGCAGGCAGCCGGCAAATGGGGCCTGATCGCCGAAATCAAGAAGGCGAGCCCGTCGAAAGGCCTGATCCGCGAGGATTTCAATCCGCCGTCGCTGGCAATGGCCTATGAGGCCGGCGGCGCGGCGTGCCTGTCAGTGCTCACCGACACGCCATCGTTTCAGGGCGCACCGGAATTCCTGCTGGCGGCGCGCCAGATGACCAGCCTGCCGGCCCTGCGCAAGGACTTTATGCTCGATCCCTATCAGGTCGCACAGGCGCGGGCCTGGGGCGCGGACTGCATTTTGCTGATCATGGCGATGATCGATGACGCGCTGGCCTCGGAACTGGAGGCCGCCGCTGCCGACTGGGGTATGGATGTGCTGGTCGAGGTGCATGACCGTGCCGAACTCGATCGGGCGCTGAAACTCAAGTCGCGACTCATCGGCATCAACAACCGCAATCTGAAGACCTTTGATGTCTCACTTGAAACCAGCGAAACACTGACGGCACATGTGCCGGAAGGTTATCTGGTGGTATGCGAAAGCGGCTTGTCGAGCGCTGAAGACCTGGCCCGCATGAGCGCCTCAGGCATTTCAAGCTTCCTGATCGGCGAAAGCCTGATGCGGCATGAGGACGTCGCGGCAGCGACAAAGGCGATCCTGACCCCGCCGGCTGGCGTCCGGGCAGCGGAATAGCCGACCATGGCCAAGTCCCCTACCCTCAGCCATCTCGACGACCAGGGTGCCGCCCATATGGTCGATGTCTCGGGAAAATCAGCCACGACACGCACGGCCAGCGCAGCCGGGTCTGTGTGGATGCAACCTGCAACCTTTGAAACCCTGGTCGCCGGTACGGCCAAGAAAGGCGATGTGCTGGCCACGGCCCGGATCGCCGGTATCATGGCAGCCAAGAAGACCCATGAACTGATCCCGCTGTGCCATCCCTTGTTGATCTCAAAGGTCTCGGTGGAGTTTGCGCCTGTAGCCAGCGAAAACCGCGTGGATGTGACGGCGACCGTTCGTGTGGAGGGTAAGACCGGGGTTGAAATGGAAGCTCTGACGGCTGTTTCCACCGCCTGCCTGACGCTTTACGACATGCTCAAGGCCATAGATCGGGGGATGCGCATCGGCGATATCCGGGTCACTGAAAAGGCCGGCGGCAAGTCCGGCCACTATCAGGCCTCATGAGCCTGCTTCCCGTTCACGACGCCAAGGCGCGCATCCTCAAAGGTGTGAAACCGCTGCCAGGAGAATGGGTCGGGCTCGCACAGGCCCTTGGACGGGTTTTGAGCAGGCCTGTGAGGGCCAAGCGCGACCAGCCGGCCTTTGCCTGCTCTGCGATGGACGGTTACGCTGTGAGGGCGGCAGACATTGCCAGCGTGCCGGTCGATCTTGAGGTGATCGGCGAATCGAAAGCGGGAGGTGCATTTCCAGGCAAGGTCGGGCCCGGCCAGGCAGTCAATATTTATACCGGTGCCCCGCTTCCGCGTGGTGCTGATGCCATCGTCATTCAGGAAGACACCAAATCTGATGCTGGCGCCGTGACGGTTCTGGAGACAACCAAACCCGGCAGGTTCGTGCGGCCGCGCGGGTTTGACTTTCAACGCGGCCAGACGCTGATAGAGCCGCCAAGACAACTCACAGCCCGTGACATTGGCGTTGCAGCCTCTGCCAATTGTGCCCGTATCGCAGTTCGCAATCGGCCGGTCGTTGCAATCATTGGCACCGGCGATGAACTGGTCCTGCCGGGGGAGACCCCGCGCAGTGACCAGATCGTGTCGTCCAACAACGCCGCCCTTGCCGGTTTTATCCGCCATTTTGGCGGTGAGCCGATGGACCTGGGTATCGTTCCCGACCGGCTTGGCGCCCTGAAACGGGCTATCGCAAAGGCCCGCAAGGCGGACGTGATGGTGACGATCGGTGGCGCCTCCGTCGGCAAGCATGATCTCGTGCAGCAGGCGTTGACCGAAAGCGGTATCAAAATGAACTTCTGGCGCATCGCCATGCGGCCGGGCAAACCGCTGATGTTTGCAAAACGCGGACGCCAGCGGATCATCGGCCTGCCCGGTAACCCGGTCTCGGCCCTTGTCTGTGCCCGCATCTTCCTCAAGCCGCTGATCGATGCCCTGCTCGGTCTCGCGCCAGAAGAGCCGATCATCAAGGCCCGGCTCGGCGCACCGCTTGCCGCAAACGACCAGCGCCAAGACTATCTACGGGCGCGCCTTGTGCGTGATGCTGGCGGCCATCTTACCGTGACCTCATTTACGCGCCAGGACAGTTCCATGCAGGCAATTCTGGCCAATTCCGATGCACTGATCATCCGGCAGCCATTTGCCAAGGCGGCGCGCAAGGGCGCAGCGGTGGATGTTTTGCCGATCGACTTTTGACGGCCGGCTGAGTAAGCACATGATTTATTTCGATGGCGGCGGCGGAGACTTGAAATTGGCGAGACGGATAATTC
>JABDJG010000490.1 GCA_013002595.1 Hyphomicrobiales bacterium
ATACCGACATGGTCATTTCAGGATCTGATTCAAGCAGCTTGCGCGCCAATGTGCTCTTGCCGGCCCCCGACGGCGATGACAGCACCAGCAGCAGGCCACGACGGTGAATCTCAACTGGCATCGCACCGTTATTCAATGTTCTGCACCTGCTCTCGAAGTTGATCGATAACTGTCTTCAGCTCCAGACCAATCTTGGTCAGCGATTGGTCCGTTGACTTTGAGCATAGCGTATTGGCCTCGCGGTTGAACTCCTGGGCCACGAAATCGAACTTTCGGCCGACGGGCTGGTCAGAGGCAAGCAGCTCACGGCCGGCCTCGACATGGGCGAACAGGCGGTCGAGTTCTTCCTGGATGTCGGACTTGGCGGCAATCAGCACGGCTTCTTGATGCAGTCTGTCGGCATCGAATGTATCGCTCGCCTCCATCAGGCGCGAGATCTGATCGCTCAGCCTGGCCTTGATCGCATCAGCCGACCGGGCCGGGCAATCACGCGCTTGGCCGGTTAATTTTTCGATAGTATCAAGCTGGCCGGCGATGACACGCGCCAGGTTTTCGCCTTCTGCCTTGCGCATGGCGGCAAGACTTGCGCAGGCGTCTGAAAAATCCTTCAGTATTGCCGCGTGCCGGGCATCGCGCGCCTCTTCGGTTTCCTCCGCCTCGCCCATCTCCAACACACCGCGGATCGACAAAATGCCTTCAACCGTCACGGCAGGTGCACCCAACCGTTCGCGCAGGTCATCGGCAATCGGCAAAATCTGCGCCAGCGCTTCTTCATTGACCCGCAAGGTGCTGGTGGCGGTGTCGCGGCCGATCTGAAGACTGATTTGAAGATTGCCCCGACGGACATGCTTGCCGGCAATTTCGCGCACCGCCGGCTCGATCGCCTCATAGCCCGAAGGGAGCCGGCAGCGGGTGTCGAATCCCTTGCCGTTGACGCTCTTGATCTCCCAGTGCCACGTCAAGGCATCGATTGTACCGTCAATCCGGGCAAAGCCGGTCATGCTGGTAATGGCCATCACATTTGCCGTTTCAATTGAGAATCACTAGCAGTGGTAGGACTTTATGCGGATTCCTGGCGAATTGGAATCAAGCCTGTTTCAGTTAATGGCAGGCCTCGGTCTTGGCAGGGGAATCTTGCCGGCTGTTTTGCCGGCGACCTCCCCGCTTGAGGCCGGCTTGTCCGCGGCTTTTAATGGCAGCTCATCACCGCCTGCCGTCGCCGTCGGTTCGGCTTCCGCTTCGGCTTCGCTGTCGGCAACGGGCGTGGTCTCTGCCGGCTCAGCAGTTTCGGCGGCTGATTGTTCGGCAGCCAGGGCCGCCGCTGCTCTTTCAGCCCGTTCGATCTTGCGATAGTTCTTCACGTTGACAAGATGTTCGGCCAACGTCTTGGCAAACACATGACCGCCGGAGCCATCAGCGACAAAGTAAAGATCCTCGGTTTCGGCCGGTTGCAACACAGCCTCGATCGCCGCCCTGCCCGGGTTGGCAATCGGGGTCGGCGGCAACCCGTCAATCTGATACGTGTTGTAGGGGGTCTTGGCGTCAATCTCGCTACGCCGTATCGGACGACCCAACTTACCCTTGCCGCCAACGATGCCGTAGATGATGGTGGGGTCAGATTGCAGGCGCATTTTCTTATTGAGCCTGTTGATGAACACCGAGGCAACCCGTTTGCGCTCCGATGCCAGGCCGGTTTCCTTTTCCACGATCGAAGCCAGGATCAGCGCTTCATCTATCGACTTGACCGGCAGATCAGGCGCGCGGTTGGCCCACAGGTCGGCCATCACTTTGGCCTGTGCCGCGCGCATCCTGTCAATGACCTGCTTGCGGGTGTCACCGCGCTGGAAGACATAGGTATCCGGCAACAATATTCCCTCATCCATCTCATCGGGCATATCACCGGTCAGCACAGGATGCTCACGAATGCGATGTAGCGCCTGCATCGACGTCCAGCCTTCAGGCACGGTGATCTTGTGGGACACGCCCTTACCCTTGGATATCTTGTCAAAGACAGCCTGCATGCTGTCGCCAGGCTCGAAACTGTACTCGCCGGCTTTCAGCGTTCGGCCCAGGCGGTGATAGATCGCCGATGCTATGTGGAAGATGCGTTCATTGGAGATGATGCCCTGACTGGCAAGGTTTGCTGCGATTTCTGCACTTCCCTGGCCGCTCTTGACGATCGCGGTCGCGGCCGTGGTCAGGGGGCCAGCTGCCTCAAGCTGGCGCTGGCCGTACAGCAACGTTCCGCCAATCAACACGGCTATACCGAGCAGCGTGACGAAAAGCGAAAAAACAATATACGAAAATGATGTATGACGGCGTTCGCGCGGTTCGGAAACCATTGCGTTATTGCTAAGTATCGAACCTGAACGCTTGCCAGTCATTACAGTCGTCCGTTCCTGATTCTGGCCAGTACACCAGAACTACGCCGCATATTTTCTGAACACCAACGATGCATTGGTCCCACCAAAACCAAAGGAGTTGGACAAAACTGTGTTAATCTCCTTCTTTTTTGCCTTTTTGGCAACGAGATCAATAGTGGTTTCCACCGATGGATTGTCCAGATTGATGGTTGGCGGCGCAATGCCGTCGCGCATCGCAAGCAGGCAGAATATTGCTTCCACCGCACCGGCCGCGCCGAGCAGATGACCGATCGCCGACTTGGTCGAGGACATGTAAACCCCGTCGGCCTTGTTGCCTAGCAATCGTTCGATGGCGCGCAGTTCAATCTCATCGCCGAGCGGCGTCGAAGTGCCATGCGCGTTGATATAATCAATATCATGCGGGGACACATCGGCACGCTTCAAGGCTGCCTGCATGCAGCGGAACGCACCATCGCCGTCGGCGGCCGGCGCTGTGACATGATAGGCATCGCCCGACATTCCGTAGCCGATGACTTCGCCATAGATCCTGGCGCCGCGCGCCTTGGCATGCTCCAGCTCTTCCAGAACAACTACGCCGGCGCCCTCGCCCATCACGAACCCGTCACGATCACGGTCATAGGGGCGCGAGGCGCGCTCAGGCTCATCATTGAAGTTGGTGGACAATGCCTTGCATGCCAGAAAGCCTGCCAAGCCAATGCGGCTGAGCGCCGATTCCGTGCCGCCGGCAATCATGACGTCGGCATCATCAAGCGCGATCAGGCGCGATGCATCGCCGATCGAATGCGCGCCCGTCGAACAGGCTGTAACCACCGCGTGGTTCGGCCCTTTGCAGCCATACTCTATCGACACCAGGCCTGAGGCCAGATTGATCAAACTGCCGGGAATAAAGAACGGACCAACGCGGCGCGGGCCCTTTTCATGCATGATCAGGGTCGTATCCTGGATCATCGGCAGACCCCCGATGCCGGAACCGATCAGAACGCCGGTGCGGTACTGGTCTTCTGCCGTTTTCGCTTCCCAACCGCTGTCCTTGACGGCCTGTCCGGCAGCGCCCATGGCCAGGATGATGAACTGGTCATAGCGGCGCTGGTCCTTGGCGGTCATCCAGTCGTCTGCGTTGAATGTACCGTTCGTGCCATCACCGCGCTCGACTTCACAACCGATGCGGCAAGCCAGGTCAGAGGCGTCAAAACTGGTGATCGGACCACCGGCAGACTGGCCGGCAATCAAACGCGACCAACTGTCGTCTGTGTTACCGGCAAGCGGCGTTACAAGTCCAATTCCGGTGACAACTACCCTGCGCATGCTGCCTCATCACTCCCGTGGCATGTGTGTTCAAGAAGGTTGCAATTCCGGGCCATCATACAAATCGGCGCAGTGCGCAGTTCGACCACCGTCGCTGCCAACTGCGCCAGATACCCGGTGCGACTGCACCCGATAACACGTCCTCAAGCGTTAGCTTAGGCCGAGTTTTTTTCAATGAAACCAATAGCATCGCCGACGGTCTGAATGTTCTCAGCCGCATCATCGGGGATCTCGATGCCAAATTCTTCTTCAAATGCCATAACCAATTCGACGGTATCAAGGCTATCAGCACCAAGATCATCGATAAAACTGGCTTCCTTTGAGACTTTGTCGGCCTCAACACTGAGGTGCTCAACGACGATCTTTTTGACCCGCTCTTCTACATTGCTCATATTTTAATCCCTTAATTTCTTTGGTCCGGCTGAGCGCACTCGCCCCGATTACAACTTGCTTCCGCCCAACTTGCTGCAAACTCGCGGTTTTTCGCTAGATTATGCTGTAGTCCCTGCGGGAGTATTGGGCTTGTTATCATATATCATGCGCCTGACAAAGGGCGATCTGCATCTGAGGCGCCTTGTGGATTTATGGCCGATCGGCACCCGGTACGAGCAGTTAAATCATTGCCATGCCGCCATTTACGTGGAGCGTCTGGCCCGTGACATAAGATGCTTCGGTGCTGGCCAGATAGAGTGCCGCCGAGGCAATCTCGTCCGAAGTGCCCAATCGCCCGGCCGGCACGTTGGCCAGAATTGATTCGCGCTGAGCATCATTGAGAGCATCGGTCATCGCCGTTTCGATGAAGCCCGGCGCAATGCAGTTGACGGTAATATTGCGGCTGGCCAGTTCCTGCGCCAGGGACTTGGACATACCGATGATGCCGGCCTTGGCGGCAGCATAGTTGGCCTGGCCGGCATTGCCGGTGACACCAACGACCGATGTGATCGAGATGATGCGGCCATGGCGCCGTTTCATCATGCCGCGCATCACGGCGCGGGCAAGCTGAAAACCAGCGGTGAGATTGACCTCAAGCACCTGGTTCCATTCCTCGTCCTTCATACGCATGGCGATGTTGTCCCGGGTGATCCCGGCATTGTTGACAAGGATGTCGACCTGGCCCATGGCAGCCTCTGCAGACGGGACAAGTCTGCCGACCTCCTCGGCATCCCCCAGGTTGCATGGCAACACGTGCGCCCGGCTGCCAAGCTCGCCGGCCAGCTCTTCAAGCACGTTCACCCTGGTGCCGGACAGGCCGACCGTCGCCCCGGCACCGTGCAGCGTGCGGGCGATGGCAGCGCCTATTCCGCCGGTTGCACCGGTGACAAGGGCGCATTTGTCGGTCAGATCAAACATGGGGCTTATCCTTTCAACTGGGTTACCGCGGCAGCAATATCTTCCGGCGTGCCGATGGCCAGTGCGGCTGCACCTTCGGCATTGCGCTTGACCATTCCCGACAGCACCTTGCCGGCGCCAAGCTCGCAAAACAGATCAACGCCTTCATCGGCCATGTAGCCGACACATTCGCGCCAGCGTACGGTGCCGGTCACCTGTTCGATGAGGCAATCACGAATTTCGGCCGGATCGCTGACCGGGCGGGCCAGAACGTTTGCGACCAGCGGCACGCTTGGAGCATGCATCTCGACGCCGGACAGGGCTTCGCGCATGGCATCGGCGGCCGGCTGCATCAGGGCACAATGAAAAGGCGCTGAGACCGGCAACAGGACGGCGCGCCGGGCGCCCCTGTCCTTGGCAATCGTGACCGCCCGCTCCACGGCAGCCTTGCTGCCGGAGACCACAACCTGGCCAGGTGCATTGTCGTTGGCCGCCTGGCAGACTTCACCGTCTGCTGCTGCCTCGGCAACCTCAGTTGCAACGTCGAAATCAAGGCCGAGCAATGCTGCCATTGCGCCGGTGCCGACCGGGGTGGCGGCCTGCATCGACCGGCCGCGGATCTGCAAGAGCCGCGCGGCGTCGGCGATGGAAAAAGTGCCCGCGGCGGCAAGTGCCGAATATTCACCAAGTGAATGACCGGCGACGAACTTTGCATGATCGCTCACCTTGATGCCGCATTCGGCCTCCAGAACGCGCACGACAGCCATCGAAACCGCCATCAGCGCCGGCTGGGCGTTCTCGGTCAGGGTCACGTCTTTCTGCGGACCATCCCACATCAGCTTGGACAGATCCGTGCCCAACGCACCGTCGACTTCGGCAAAGACATCTCTCGCGGTCTGAAACTCGTCGGCCAGAGCCTTGCCCATGCCAACCTGTTGGCTGCCC
>JABDJG010000024.1 GCA_013002595.1 Hyphomicrobiales bacterium
TGTCCATCTGTATCGATACAGGAACTGACGTTCATTGTCCGGCAACAGCCGATTGTTGCGGCCGCATTTCAGCAATGTGCGCTGGCGATAGGTGCGCTCCTTGAAGCGCTGCGGCGGAGTTGCGCTCATGCACCATGCGAAATGCTCTTCGTATTCGGGGCGCCAGCGGGTGCCGGAAAACCCACAGTTGCGATCCCGGCCCTGGATGGCATGCCTGACCGCAGTCTGCGCGTACCGGGCGCAGGCGCCAATCTCTCGCGGTCCGCCTGAACAAGCGGCCAGCGCCTTGTGACGGGCTGTCTGCTCTAGTTTTCTTTTGTTAACATCGGCCCCGAGGCACCAGGCCTTGTGGGCATCGATACTGCGTACCCAGCGCGGGCCGACGAAGCCGCAGCGGCGCTCGTAGTTCTGGCGGGCAAGACGGAAGGCGGCGCGGGCATACTGCTCGCAGCCTTCATCAAACGATTGTTGCGGCCGGCAGCTTTGCAAGGCGGCACGGCGCTGTTCGATTTCCTTAGCGGGATAGGCATCGGAGACACTCATGCACCAGGAAAAATGCCGCTGGAAGCCGGTGGCCCACCGCGGTCCGGTCAGGGCGCAATCGTGTTCGCGGGCTTGTTCGGCCTGTTCGACGGAACGGTTGGCATATTCGCGGCACGCGTTCTCGCGCACCATATCGCGTGGCTCCTTGGCTTCGGGAACCGGTGTGGGAATGAAAGCGCCGCATTCCAAAAGCTCCCGGTTGCGCGCCTCGGTGTTGTCCTTGCGCGACTGGGCGGATGACTTTTCCATACACCATTTGTAATAGACATCACGGCTGACACCCCAGCGGCTGCCGGTCAATCCGCAGAACAGCTCGTCGTTCTTTTTATTTTGCTCAGCGGCGGTATCAGCATATTTGCGGCAGACATCGCCCAAGTCAGGTTCGGGCGCCGGGGCCGGCTCAGCTGGTGGCTGCGGCGGGGCGTCGGGCTCTTTGGTCGGTGTGGTGGTGGTCTGCTTGGTCTTGATGCCGGATATGCAGCAGTTGTCCGATTTTTTCGGCGGCAGGCCCGATTTCAGGAAACAATGCGCGCGCGGGCTCTTCTTGCCCGGCCAGGCGAAGGTCCACGCCCGGCACTTGGTTTCCTCGTTACAGGCCGCTTCGCATTGGCCGGGCAGGGGGGCCGGCATTGCGAAATCGCGATAATCGAGTCCGGGCCGGTCAGTGCCGGTTTCGCGCTCGCCGGCAGCGACCGTGCTTGTTGCAAACCAGATCGCAACTATCGCCAATATGAAGTAGTGCGCCCGGTCGTGCAGCCTCATCGCCGTTCCGATTGGGAATTGGTGAACAAAGACAACCGTGATAGCGGCTAGGCAACCGCTTGCGCAATAGGCCCTAGATAGAAAAGCTCGTACCGCAGCCGCACGAGGCGGTTGCGTTGGGGTTGTTGATCTTGAACTGGGCGCCGATCAGGTCATCGACAAAATCGATCTCGGAACCAAGCACATAGACGAGCGAGATGGAATCGATCAATACGGATGCACCGTCACGGGAAATTTCAAGGTCATCTTCATTGCGCGTACTGTCGAGATCGAATTCGTACTGGAAGCCCGAGCAGCCGCCGCCAAGTACGGAAATCCGCAAGGCGGACTTATCAGGATTGCCGCCGACGATCTCGTTGATCCGTTTGGCGGCCCGTTCGGTCAGGGTGATGTTACCACTCATGTGGTGCTGCTCCATTGTGCCTGTACAATCTGGTACAGATGTTATTTCGGGTCACAGGCCGGGAATGTCAATATGAGACCGCTCATGGCGTCATATGCCTGCAAGGTTGTCGAAAGCCGCGGCCGGTTTACCCAAGAGCCGGATGCACCGCCGCGGACGTCGTACCAGCGCGACCGCGACCGGATCGTGCATTCTGCGGCGTTCCGGCGGTTGAAACATAAAACCCAGGTGTTTGTATTTCATGAAGGCGATCATTTCCGCACCCGGCTGACGCATTCCCTGGAGGTGGCCCAGGTTGCCCGCTCGATCGGCCGGGCGCTGGGGCTCGATGAAGACCTGACCGAGGCGCTGGCGCTGGCGCATGATCTGGGCCACACGCCGTTTGGCCACGCCGGTGAGCGCGAGCTGGATATGTGCATGGAAGAATTCGGCGGCTTTGATCACAACGCACAGGCGTTGCGCATCGTCACCAGCCTGGAGCGCCGTTATGCGACGTTTGACGGGCTCAACCTGACCTGGGAGACGCTGGAGGGGCTTGTCAAGCACAATGGGCCACTGATTGATGCCGAAGGCCAGCCGCTCGGGCATTATGCCGAGCGCGGTCTGCCGGCGGCGATCAGCGATTTTGCCCATGCCGGTGAACTGGAATTGTCAACCTTTGCCACGGCCGAAGCGCAGGCAGCCGCGATCGCCGATGATATTGCCTATAACGCCCATGATATCGATGATGGCTTGCGCGCCGGGCTGTTCGACATCATCGACCTTGGCGATGTGCCGCTGGCCGGTGAGGCGTTATCGGACGTGCTCGGCACCTGGCCAATGCTCGACCGGACCCGCCAGATCCATGAGACCGTACGCCGGGTCCTGTCGTGGATGATTGCGGACGTAATCGCCGCGACCGGGCAGCGGGTGACGAAACACAAGATCACATCCACCGATGATGTGCGCAATCACGATCAGCCGTTGGTAACGTTTGATGCCCAGATGGCGGAGAAAAACCGGGTGTTGCAGTCGTTCCTGCGTCACCGGATGTACAAACATGACCGGATCCTGGAGATCATGAGCCGGGCACGCCGGGTGGTGCGCGATCTGTTCAATGCCTATATGAGCGAACCCAAACTGTTGCCGCAAGGCTGGCAGGAGCACGGCTATGCAGGCGATGACAGCGACTTTGCCCGCCAGGTGTGCGACTTTATTGCCGGCATGACCGACCGCTATGCGCTTGAGCAGCACAAGCGTTTGTTTGACCTCGATCCACTTTTCCGGTAATCCGCGCGTCATATTCCTCTAGATGTGAAAGTGTAAGGGCGCTGCATGAATCTGTTTGCCCATTTTGCCGGCGTGGTTGAAACGGCCCTCGGCCGGCTGGCCGATGACGGTGTGATCGCCAAGGATGCTGACCTGTCACGTGTGACGGTCGAAGCGCCGCGCGATCCCGCGCATGGCGACATCACCACCAATGCGGCCATGGTGCTGGCCAAACCGGCCGGCAAGCCACCGCGTGAAGTGGCCGAGAAACTGTCGCTGGTGCTGGCCGATGATCCGGACATCGAGACGACCGTTGTTGCCGGGCCGGGGTTCATCAACATACGGCTGGCAGCCGCGTTCTGGCCGAAACTTGCCGCGGCAGCATTCAGTCTTGGCGAAGACTATGGCCGCAGCCAGATGGGCGCGGGCGAAAAGGTCAATGTCGAATACGTGTCGGCCAATCCGACCGGGCCACTGCATGTCGGCCATTGCCGGGGCGCGGTGTTCGGCGATGCGCTGGCCAACCTGTTGCAGGCGACAGGATATGACGTGACGCGGGAATACTACATCAATGACGCCGGTGCCCAGGTCGATGTGCTGGCCCGCTCGGCCTACCTGCGTTACCGCGAAGCGTTGGGCGAGGATATTGGCGAGATCCCCGAAGGGCTCTATCCGGGCGATTATCTGAAACCTGTCGGTGAAGCCCTGGCCGCCGAACACGGCGATAAATTGCTCACCGAAGAAGAGGCGGATTGGCTGGATCTGGTGCGCGACAAATCCATTGCGATGATGATGGATTTGATTCGCGATGATCTTGCAGCGCTTAACATTCGCCAGGAGGTTTTTGCATCGGAAAGGGCGCTGCATGGCGTGGACGGCGAGGGCGTGCGTACCGTCCTTGATGCATTGCAGGCCAAAGGTCTTGTCTATATGGGCCGCTTGGAGCCGCCCAAGAATTTGTCTGAAAGCGAGAAGGCTGATTGGGAAGACCGTGAGCAGTTGTTGTTCAGATCATCAGAGCATGGCGATGATACGGACCGGCCATTGGTGAAATCTGACGGCTCGTTCACATATTTTGCATCGGATGTCGCCTATGCACTCGACAAGTATGAACGTGGCTTTGCCCAGATGATCTACATCTTGGGCGCTGATCATAGCGGTTATGTGAAGCGGCTGGAATCGGTGATGCATGCCGTTTCCGACGGAAAATCCCGCTCAGTGGTCAAACTGTGCCAGTTGGTGAACCTTTTGCGCGGTGGTGAACCTATCAAAATGTCTAAGCGGGCCGGTAACTTCGTCACATTACGTGATGTAGTGGATGAAGTAGGGTCTGACGTTGTGCGTTTCATTATGCTGTACAGGAAAAACGAGGCGCCGCTCGAATTTGACTTCGAAAAAGTCACCGAGCAGTCACGCGACAACCCTGTTTTTTACGTACAGTACGCTCATGCGCGGATTTGTTCGGTCCTCAGGACTGCTGTCGAGGAATGCGGCGAGGAGGCCGTTTCGCATGAAAAAATGGCCGAAGCGGGCTTCAGTTTGCTTGATGACCCGGCAGAAATTGCGTTGCTGCGCAGGGTCGCAGAGTACCCCAAACTGCTTGAATCAGCGGCTGGACATCATGAGCCACACAGGCTGGCGTTCTATCTGTATGATTTAGCGAGCGATTTTCATTCGCTTTGGAACCTTGGCAAAGAATCACCGCAATTGAGATTTATTGTGAAAGACCGTATGCATGTTACGCTCACACGCCTCGCATTTTTGCGTGTGATTCGCTATGTATTGGGGAACGGACTTCGGATTCTGGGCGTTAATCCAGTCGAAGAAATGTAACAGCGGACAACCGTTTAATGGATCAAAAGACGACGAGTAGCGGTTCTGGGGACGGAACTAGGAAAAACTGGCGGGAACGCCTGGGGATCAACAAGGACCTGCCGAAAATCGCGGCCGAGTTCAAGGAGGAGCGCAGACCGCCTCCGCCGCCGCCACCTTTGCGCCCGGTAATGCCGCCTGCAGCAGGAGCTGCGGGACGTCTGGGTACGGGCGCTGGCAAGCAAATTGCGCGTCCGGCCCCGATGGCACCGCGGGTTGGTGCGGGTTCTGCGCCAAGCCTGGCCGGCAGCAAACCGGGTTTGGCCCCGCCAAAGCTAAGTCCGCCACGCCCGCCCGAGGCACGCGAAAACGCGCCCTCGAGGCCACCTGTTCCAGCACCGGCACCGCCGGCACCCGTTGAGGAAACTGGACAGGTTGAGGAAGCTGGACAGGTTGAGGAAACTGGACAAGTTGAGGAAACTGGACAAGTTGAGGAAGCTGCACCGGTTGAGGAAACCAAGCCGTCGCTTCCGCCGCTTCCGCCTGATGATGATTTCAGCGCACGGTTGAGGGCCCAGCGCGAGGCTGCCGAACGGTTGGCCAGCCAACGCCTGGGATCTTCACGCACCGTGTTCGAGCCAGCGCCGCCGGGTGCAACCGATGCTGAGGCAGAAGCCGAACCGGGAGAGCTTGAGGCCGGCGAGCCGGAAGAGCCGGCTGAGGTGGTTGCAGCAGACGAGACGGCTGAAACGGTTGATGATGTCCACGAACCGGAAGCTGAAGCCGCCGTGGAAGAGCCTGTCGAAGAGCCGGCGCGAGAAGCGGTCGATGAACCAGTTGAAGCGGTGGTCGAAGAGCCGGCGGAAGAGGCCGGTGACGGGCGGAAAGACGATGAGCCGGTGAAAGAAGCGTCCGAAGAACCTCCGGAACAATCAAAACGGCTGTCTTTCGGATTTGCTCCTGAAGAACTGAGCAAACCGGAAGAAGATGACGTTGCCGATGAGCCGGGCGCCGATGAGCCGGAGCCGGTACTTGAGCCGGTTCAAACCGAATCGCCGCCCAGACCGGCTCCACAGCCCAGGACGCCCACGGCAGCCGGTCTGTCGATGCCGCCACGGCCGAGTCAGCCTGCACCGCCACCGCAACGCCCTGCACCAGAGCCAGCGGCACGGCCACAGCCGCAACGGACGACTTTGAGCGGTATCGATCCCGAGCCGGGTCGACCTGCAATGCCGCGGCAAGGTGTGCCGCAACAAAGTTCGCCGCCGCAGCATGGCTTGTCGATGCCGCGAGGCTATCCGCCCGCCGGCCGCCAGCCGGCTGGCGGGGCGGCGCCGCAACAGGGCCTTGGCGCCGGCGGGCCTCCGCCATTGCGCCCGCCCGCCAGGCCGGGTGAGGCAGCTTATCAGCCCCAATCCGCCCAAACCGCTGGTGCGCCGGGGATGACGCAGGCGCCGCCACGTGCAGATGCGCAGCCGCCAAGGGCGAGACCGGCGCGGGCGCTTGATTACGTCGATGATGACTTGAGCGAGGTTTTCGAGGATGAGCACAAACCGGCGCCCGGACGCCGTCGTGCCAGTGCTGAAGACTACAGTGCGGCCTATCAAGATTTCGATGAAGCGTTTGACGATGATGAACCGCGCAGCAACAGCGGCCCGATTGTTCTCATCCTGATTCTGGTGACGGTTGCCTTGATTGCCGGTACGCTGGTGTGGATGTATCGTGGGGCTCCAGGTACCGAGACAGTATCGCCTGCTGACAGCGAGCCTCCTGTAATAACCGGGCCGACAGATCCGATAAAAGTGGCGCCGACCATCGAGCCCGGATCAGAGACACCGTCACAGGCTGCACCGCGCAACAAGCAGATATATGACCGGATCGTTGGTGACGAACAAGTCAGCGAGCCCGAGACAGTCGTTCCAAGCGAGGAAACCCCGCAACTGCCAAGCACCAGCCAGGGCACGACCGGCGAAGGCACGACCAGCGAAGGCACCAGCCAGGGCAGCCCGGAGACCGAACCATTGCCACTGCCGCTGCCGCCGCCGCCTGGGTCCGATCAGCAAGGCGCCGTGCCGGACAGCGGCGCGCAGACCACGGCGCGGGCCGACCAGATCGAGCCGGCCGGAAGCACCACGGCAACCGATTTGGCTGTGCCTGAGCCAAGCGGCAGCTCTGCTGGCGACACAACGGCCGATGGCGGGACGACGACGACACCTACCCAAGCCGGCGATCTGGTTGCCGCTTTGCCGCTGCCGGCGCCGCCGGCACCGGTTGAGGCAACGCAGGTTGCAACGAGCGAAACAGCCGCGCCGCCTGAGCCGGTGCCGGTTACCAGCGTCAATCCGCCGCCCAAGCCGCGTTTGCGGCCGTCTAGGCTGGCAAGTCTGGAGCAGGCCCGCGCGGCGGCAGTGACCCCACCGCCGATCCAACTGGCTATAACCTCAACGGAGTCCGGGCCCACCTTGCTGGCCCCATCGACAACGACCCCGGCCCCAGCCGTCCAACCGACGCAACCAATTCCTGACCCAAGTCAAAAACTGCCCAATTTCCTGCAACAGGCCCAATCCGGCACGACCGAACAGGCGCCGCGGAGATTACCGATCGGACGGGGGGATGACGATCCTCTTGCCGGATCACGCACATCGGTAAACTCCACGACATCTGGCACCGTGACAGCGCCGCAGCAGGTTACAGCGTTGCAACCGCAGACGGCTCCAAGCACCGTGCAGCAACCTTCGCCAACCGTATTGCAGCAGGTGGCACCGACGACACCACAGGCGCCGGCGACCACGGGGTCGGGTTACGTGGTGCAATTGGCGTCGTACCGCTCGGAAGGCGAAGCCCTCACTGAATTCCAGCGCCTGAGATCCCGGCACGGCGGTTTGATCGGCACCTTGTCATCGCGGATTCAAAAGGCAGAACTGGGCGCGGCCGGCACATTCTACCGGCTTGGCATCGGACCGATCGGCGACAAGACGTCGGCCAAGAACCTGTGTAATTCTCTTATCGCAGCGGGCGAAAAAGACTGTCTGGTTCGCCGGCAGTGACCTTTCGGGCCGCACTGTGAGCGCTGGGGCTTTCATCTGCGGCTGTGCCGGTACGCAGCTGAACAATGAAGAGCGCGCATTCGTAAAGGAGGCCGATCCTTGGGGCCTCATTGTATTCGGCCGCAATGTTGACGGTCCCGAACAGATCAGGGCTCTGACCGAGAGTTTCCGTTCGATCACCGGGCGCAGCGATGCTCCAGTTCTGATCGATCAGGAAGGCGGCCGGGTGCAGCGTATGGGCCCGCCGCACTGGCGCAAGTATCCACCTGCCCGGCGCATCGGTGAGCTGTATGAGCATGATCCGACGCGCGCTATTGTGGCGGTGCGACTGATCACGCGCCTGTTGGCCGAAGAATTGTTCGATGCCGGGATCAATGTCGATTGCCTGCCGGTGCTCGATGTGCCGCAGCCCGGCAGCCACGATGTGATCGGCGACAGGGCCTATTCGAACGATCCTGCCAGTGTCGCCATCCTGGCACGGGCCGCGGTCAGCGGTCTGATGGAAGGCGGCGTGCTGCCGGTCATCAAGCATATTCCAGGCCACGGACGGGCCGCGGCTGACAGTCATCTTGAGCTGCCCGTGGTCGACACCGCGCTCGATACGTTGCGCACAGTCGACTTTGCCCCGTTTGCGGCGCTGGCGGATCTGCCGATGGCGATGACGGCACATGTGGTTTACACCGCGATCGACCGGGATCAGCCGGCAACCTTGTCGCAAACAGCGGTCGGCCAGGTTATGCGTCAAACCCTCGGTTATGACGGCCTGATCATGACCGATGATCTGTCGATGAAGGCTCTTGAAGGTTCGATGAATGACAAGATCGGGCGGGCTCGCGCGGCCGGCTGCGATATCATGCTTCATTGCAATGGCAACATGGCTGAGATGCACGAAGTCGCCGCGGCCTCAGGCAGTTTGTCCGGTGCGGCACTGGACCGGGCCGGGCTTGCGCTTGCCTCGGCCAGGGCGCCGAGGGAATTCGATCGTGCGGCTGCCATGGCGGCATTGCGTCGGTTTGATGTCGAATCAGTATAGTATTCTGCGGATAACTGGAGATAATTGCGGGCGAATCGGGTTTGCTGCCGCATTTTGCGGGTTGCTTTAGACTGTGTTGAGATTGAGATGATCAACGACAACAATCATCCAGAAAGTCCGAGCTTGTGGCCTGATGGCGGCGGGCCACTCAGGGTCGTGCCTGATCCGCCGGTCGATGATGCGCTGATTATCGATGTCGCGGGATTTGAAGGCCCGCTCGACCTGCTGCTGCAGCTGGCGCGCAACCAGAAGGTAGATATTGCCAAGATTTCGATCCTGGCACTGGCCGAGCAGTATCTTGAATTTATCCATGCCGCCCGGCGCATGAAGCTGGAGCTGGCGGCTGACTATCTGGTGATGGCAGCCTGGCTTGCTTACCTCAAATCCCGGTTGCTGATCCCGCAGGCGCCTGAAGACGACGATACGCCGGCAGAAGAGCTGGCTGCCCGCCTGGCCTTCCGGCTGCAACGCCTGCAGGCGATGCGCGACGCAGCGGCGCAACTGATGGCGCGCAATCAGCTGGGCCGCGATGTGTTTGAGCGCGGTGCGCCGGAACCGCTGGTCATCGATACAAAGCGTGAGTATGCCGACAATCTGGTGGACTTGCTCAAGGCCTATGCCGAACGGCGCCAGAAGGAAGCAACGCACCACAACTACGAAATACGCAAATTGCCATTGTGGTCGATCAAGGAGGCACGCGCCGCGCTTGAACGCCTGATTGGCACGATGGATGACTGGGGTCGGTTTGATGTCTGGCTATCGGAATATCTGGTAGAGCCGGAGCGGCGGCCGTCGGTTATTGCGTCCAGTTTCACTGCAAGCCTGGAACTGGTCCGCGAGGGCAAGGTTGAGATCCGCCAGGAAAAGGCGTTTGAGCCGATTTACATGCGCCGCGGCAGCGCGGTCGGTTAACGGGTAGAGTTTGAGGAAATCCATACATGTCAAATGTGCAAACGGCAGAAGTGCAGACACAGACGCAAGACTCGCAGGGCGATGCGCAAGATGAAGCCGGCGGCCGCGATGAGAGCACTGCAGCTGGCAACGTTGCCGTTCACCCGCGCGCCGAACATGGCCATTTGATGCGGATCGTAGAGGCCCTGTTGTTTGCTGCCTCTGAACCGCTCAGCCAGGAGGACCTGGCCGACTGCCTGCCGGACGGTAGCGATGTGGTGGCACTGCTGGAGGCTTTGCAGGAAGACTACAAGACGCGCGGGGTCAACCTTGTCCAGATTGCCGGCAAGTGGACATTGCGCACCGCCGATGACCTCAGTTTCCTGTTGCGGCGCGAAGCGGTTGAGCAAAAGCGCCTGTCAAAGGCAGCGCTCGAGACGCTGGCGATTATTGCCTATCACCAGCCGGTGACGCGGGCCGAGATCGAAGAGGTGCGCGGCGTCAGTATTTCCAAAGGCACGCTTGATATCCTGTTGGAGATCGACTGGATCAGAATGCGCGGGCGGCGGCGCACACCGGGCCGTCCGGTGACCTACGGCACAACCGCGGCCTTTCTCGCCCAGTTCGGCCTCAATGACACGGGCGATCTTCCGGGCATGCATGAACTCAAGGCTGCAGGCCTGCTTGAATCGAACCTGCCGGCTGACTTCGACATGCCAAGCCCGTCGAATGGCGAAGAGCTCGCCGACGATGAAGATCCGCTTGAGGACGACCTGGAGCCGGCGCTCGAAATGGACCTGCCGGAATTCACCGATGACGAGCCGGAACCCGATACCGCCCTGGAGATGGACCTTCCGGAGTTTGCCAATCCAGACGATCGCTAGCACGCGATCATTTTTGATTGTTTCAATCCACGCTTCACGACAGCAAGCATATTTCGTCATTGCCGGACTCGTTCCGGCAATCCAGAGCTGCAAATTCAGCATTCCATCGCTCTGGATACCCGTGACAAGCACGGCTATGACGACAATTGTCGTGTAGTGTGTGTTTCAATCAAAAACGATCCTGATCTAGTTGTAGGTAGGACTTTTTCGACAGTTTGGTGTAAACGGTCGGCCCATGTCGGTACTGCAAAATCATAGCCAGGAGGCAAAGCCGCGCGAGTGGGGTCCGAGGGGCACCGCTGCTGCAACCTTTGCCGCGCGCATGTCGTTCCGGCATGTCTCGCTGGCCTATGGCGGGCTGGAAGCGGTTAGCGATGTTTCTTTCGAGCTGAGACCCGGCGAGATCGTCTGTCTTCTGGGGCCGTCCGGTTGTGGCAAGACAACGCTGTTGCGCATTGCAGCCGGCGTTGAGCGGCCACAGTCGGGAGAAGTGCTGCTTGATGGCCAGGTTGTGGCGAGCGCCGATGTGTTCGTGCCGCCGGAAAAGCGCAATGTCGGGCTGATGTTCCAGGACTATGCGTTGTTCCCGCATCTCAGCATCATCGAGAATGTGGCCTTTGGCTTGCAGAACATGGCCAGGTCGGAGGTTATGGATGAGGCGCGCATTGCGCTGAAGCGGGTCGGATTGCAGGATTATGAGGCGAGCTATCCGCACGGATTGTCGGGCGGTGAACAGCAGCGTGTGGCGTTGGCCCGCGCCCTGGTGCCGCGGCCGGGCGTTATGTTGATGGATGAGCCGTTTTCAGGGCTTGATCAGCGGCTGCGTGACAGTGTGCGGCATGAAACGCTGATCCTGTTGAAGGAAACCCGGGCCAGTTCGATGCTGGTCACCCATGACCCGGTCGAGGCAATGGGGATGGCGGACCGGATCCTGTTGATGCGCCGCGGGCGTCTGGTGCAGGCCGGCACACCCGATGAGCTCTACCGCCATCCCGTTGACCCCGAAGCGGCAAGGTTCTTTTGTGATTTCAACGAAATACCCGGGAAAGTCGAGAAAGGTACCGTTTCGACGCCAATGGGCGATTTTCCGGCGGGTGGCATCGCCGACGGGAGCGACGTCGTGGTGATGATCAGGCCGCAAGGCATCCGCCGTGCCCGCTCAGGCGATAAGACAAGCCGTGAGGGCCAGGTGCTCGATGCCCGGTTCCTGGGCGATTACCACGAGTTGACGATCCAGTTTCATGGCCTGGACCAGAGTATCCTGTCGCGTATGCCGTTGGGTGAGCCGGTCAGTCAGGGCGACGTTCTGGCGTTTACCATAGATAGCGAACACGTCTTGGTATTTGACTCTAATGTTGCATGATCCCACTTAAGGGGTAATGGCTGTTGCCAGGAGGGACATGCGCGGGGGTGAGAGGCGCCCAGGCGCGCCAGCTTTGTTGCGGCGAATGACCCTTTCTGCGATAGTGAATTCAATGATCTGAAGATCGAAGGAATTTGGGAGTTTATCTGTAATGTCGATCGGTCCGTGGCAAATTATTATAATCGTGTTGTTGGTCGTGCTGTTGTTCGGCCGGGGCAAGATCTCCGAGTTGATGGGCGATGTCGCCAAAGGCATCAAGAGCTTCAAGAAGGGCTTGGCGGACGATGAAGTCGCAGCTGACGACACGTCCAAGACCATTGAACATGAAGCAACCGAGGCCGCCGAAAAGGCCAAGGAAACTGTTAAGGAAAAGGCCAACAGCTGAAGTCGGCGCGGCCCTGCATGCCTTGCCGTAAACGTGGTTGCGTTCATGGCTGCATCGCGGTCCTGTGCGTTCAGCATGATGGATGTCATCCGGCATGTTTGATTTTGGAATTGGCTCGTTTGAACTGATGATGCTCGCCATCGTGGCGATTATCGTGGTCGGTCCCAAGGACCTGCCCAAGCTGTTGCGAACCATCGGGCAATTCATGACGAAAATTCGCGGCATGGCGCGTGAGTTCCAGGGGTATCTGGACGAGGCGGCACGCGATACCGGGCTTGATGATGTGAAAAGCGACATCGGCAAGATGACCAACTTCGACATCAAGGATACCCTTGATCCGGCAACCGACAAAAAGCCGGCGGCCAGCGAAGGGGCAGCCAAACCTGAATTTGATCCGGTCGTGGAAGGCAACAAGGCCGCCAAGGCGACGGCCGAGGCGGTCCGCGCCAAGGATGCCGAGGACGCTGGCAAGGCCAAGCCTGCCAGGAAGACGGCGAAGAAGACTGCCAAAAAACCGGCGAAAGCCAAGGCCAAGGCTTGAAGGTTGAGCGGGTATGAGTAGCGAAGATATCGACGCCACACAGGCTCCGCTTGTTGAGCACCTGATCGAGCTGCGCCAGCGGCTGATCCGCTCGGTGATCGGATTTGTCGTCTTCTTCGTTGTCGGATTCTACTTTGCGGATCAGATTTTCGATTTTTTGCTTTTGCCTTATGAATGGGCAGTCGAGAACAGTGGGATCGGTGACAAAGCAGAGCTGAAACTGATTTTTACCGCGCCTCAAGAGTTTTTCTTCACGCAGCTGAAAATTGGCATGTTTGTCGGGTTGTTCCTGGCATTTCCTCTGATTGCGACACAAATTTACAAGTTTGTCGCGCCTGGCTTGTACAAAAACGAGAAGGAGGCATTCAGGCCTTATCTCATGGCCACGCCAATCCTGTTTGCCGCAGGTGGTTGTCTGGTTTTTTTCCTGATTCTTCCAATCGCAATGCAATTCTTCATCAGCTTTGGTTGGCAAGGTGATGGAGACCATAGGGCAGTCATTGAACTTTTGCCGAAAGTCTCGGAGTACCTCAGTCTGGTCATGACGCTCATATTGGCATTCGGGGTCTGTTTTCAGCTGCCAGTCATCCTGACCTTGCTGGGCCGAATTGGTGTGGTGAGTTCAGAACAATTGAGCAAGGGCCGCAAGTATGCCGTTGTCGGGGTCGTTGCAATTGCAGCAGTATTTACCCCACCCGACCCATTCTCGCAGCTTGGCCTGGCGATCCCGATGTGCCTGCTTTACGAAGCCGCGATCTTTGCCGTGCGGGCGGTTGAAAAGAGACGTGATGCTGCCGAGGCGGCCCGCGAAGCTGAACTCGACAGCTAACACTTCGATCTGCCGCTTTACGACTCCGGTCTGCCTCGCCTATACACGAGGCCATCAACCCCGTTGACCCTTGAACAAGTTAGACCACCATGTTTGATCTCAAATGGATCCGCGACAACCCGGATGCCTTCGATGACGGATTGAAGCGCCGCGGCGCCGAACCGTGCGCCAAAGTCATCATCGCCATAGATGAAGAGCGCCGCGCGCATCTGCAAAAGCTGCAAGATGCCCAACAGCAACGCAATACGCTGTCCAAGCAAATCGGCAAGGCGATGTCGGATGGCGACAAAGACCTGGCGGAAAAGCTCAAGAGCGAGGTTGCAGAGCTGAAAACCTTCGTACAGTCGGGCGAGGATGCCGAGCGGGCTTTCGATGCCCGGATCGCCGAAGTCCTGTCAGGCTTGCCCAATCTGCCACTTGATGAAACGCCGGATGGTCCAGATGAAGAGGCCAATGTCGAAGTGCGCCGGGTAGGCGAACAGCCGCCGATGGATTTTGAGCCGAAACTTCATTTCGAACTCGGCGAAGCGCTCGGCATGATGGACTTTGAGGCAGCGGCGCGGATGTCCGGTGCCCGTTTTGTGGTGCTGATCCGTGATCTGGCGCGGCTCGAGCGGGCCATCGGCCAGTTCATGATCGACCTGCAGACGGGCGAGAACGGCTACCGCGAATGCAGCGTGCCGCTGATGGTCAAGGACCATGCCATGTACGGCACCGGTCAATTGCCCAAGTTCATGGACGATCAGTTCTTTCCCTCAAGCAGTGGCAGCCGCGCCAAGCTGCTCGGCGAGGCGCTCGATAAGACAACACCGGACCAGGAAGCCCGTTACCGGGATGGAGAGATCTCGCTACGCGAGTTGGTTGAAGACGTGCTCGAGCATGCACCGACCCGTGAAGACTTCTGGCTGATCCCGACCGCCGAAGTGCCGCTCTCCAACATGGTGCGCGAGCAAGTGGTGGATGAAGCCGATCTGCCGATGCGGCTGACGGCGCTGACGCCGTGTTTTCGGGCAGAGGCGGGCGCTGCCGGCCGCGATACCCGCGGCATGATCCGCCAGCACCAATTCTACAAGGTCGAAATGGTCTCGATAACGCTGCCCGATCGGTCACGCGACGAGCTTGACCGGATGACCGGTTGCGCTGAAGAGGTGCTCAAACGTCTTGGCCTGCATTACCGGGTGGTGGCGCTGAGCACCGGCGATATGGGATTTGGCGCCCGTCTAACCTTTGACATTGAGGTCTGGCTGCCGGGTGAGAACACATTCCGGGAGATTTCCAGCTGTTCGGTGTGCGGCGATTTCCAGGCACGGCGCATGAATGCGCGGTTCAAGCCGGCTGAGGGCGGGGCCAACCAGTTCGTTCATACGCTGAATGGATCGGGCCTTGCCGTTGGGCGCACGCTGATTGCGGTGATGGAAAACTATCAAAACGCGGATGGGTCCATCACCATTCCCGACGTGCTCAGACCCTATATGGGCGGGCAGGACAAGATTGGAGCCTGAATTCCGTGCGTATCCTTGTCACCAATGATGACGGTATCAATGCTCCCGGTCTGGAAGTGCTTGAGCACATTGCCGGGCAATTGAGCGATGATGTCTGGGTGGTGGCGCCTGAGACCGAGCAGTCCGGTGCCTCGCATTCGATTTCGCTGGCCGATCCGCTGCGTCTGCGCGAGCATTCGGTCAGGCGTTATTCCGTGCAGGGATCGCCTGCAGATTGCGTGCTGATGGCGGTACGAAAGATCATGCCGGATGTACCTGATCTGGTGTTGTCCGGCGTCAATCGCGGCCAGAACATCGCCGATGACGTGACCTATTCCGGCACCATCGCAGCTGCCATGGAAGGTACCGCGCTCGGGATCAAGTCCATGGCGCTCAGCCAATGCTACGGGATTGAGGCCGGCCGTGAACTGCGCTGGGAGGTGGCGCGCAATCACGGCGCCAATGTCGTCTGCAAGCTGATGCCGCTTGATCTTGGGCCCGGCGTGTTGCTGAACATCAACTTTCCCGACTGCCAGCCGGATCAGGTTGAAGGTGTCGCCGTCACCCGGCAGGGCAAGCGCGACCAGAACATGTTGATTGTCGATGAACGGGTAGATGCGCGCGGCCGCGATTACTACTGGCTCGGCTTCCGCAATGAAAAGAGCAATCCGGCCGATGGGACGGACCTGAAAGCGGTCTATTCGCGCCAGGTATCGGTCACGCCGCTGCATATGAACCTAACTCAGATCGAGGCGATGGAATCGTTGCGCGCGGCGCTCGAATAATCCACAGTTCGCCCACGCGGTCGGGGAATTGATTTGTGAGCCTGGACCATAACAAGATTGAACTGATCATGCGGCTTCGCGCCGAAGGCGTCCGTGACACGCGGGTGCTCGAAGCCATCGAGAAGGTGCCGCGCGAGAGTTTTCTGCCGGACCACCTCCAGGATCAGGCGTATGCCGATCATGCTCTGCCGATCGAATGCGGCCAGACGATTTCACAACCTTTCCTTGTTGGGTTGATGACCCACCAGTTGAATTTGACCGACCGGACCAAGGTGCTCGAAGTGGGGACCGGTTCGGGTTATCAGGCCGCCGTCCTGTCGCATGTGTGCCGGCGGGTCTATACCATCGAGCGGTTCCATAGCCTTGCCAAACAGGCTGATGAACGCTTCCGGCAACTGGCGCGGCGCAACATTACGACCATGACCGGGGACGGCACCAAGGGCTGGCCGGCGCAGGCGCCATTTGAACGGATCATTGTGACGGCAGCGGCCATGGACAAGGTGCCGCCGGCGCTGATCGAGCAATTGGCGGTTGGTGGTGAAATGATCATCCCGGTCGAATACGCGCCCGGGCGCCAGGAACTGCGCCGCATCGTGCGTACCGACGAAGGCTTTGAGACCGAGCGGCTCTTGCCGGTTCGTTTCGTGCCGCTGATCGAAGGCGTCGCCAAGGATGCCTGAGCGGGCCGGTCACACAGCAGGAGCAACAGCAACTAACAGTTGAATTTGCTGCAATTTTTTTCGAATTGAAACCATCTCTTAACCTTACCGGATCATTATACCTGCGGAGTTTGTAAGTTCGTCACCGGGGTTTTGGGTAATGTTGAGAGTTTCAACCAGAGTAATTTCGTTCATCAAGCGTGTGTTGATTGTGTCGGGCGCTGCGGCCATGCTGGCAGCGTGTTCAACTGATTTTCAAAGGTTTTCGGGCGGTCCTGACAGCGGTGCTACCACTGCATCGCTGCCGGCCAAGACTGCCAGTGTGGGCTCAGTCAGTTCGAGTACGCTGGGCAGCAGCCAGGCATCGAGCAAAAAGCCGTCCTGGCAAACCGGATACCGCGCCGGCGCGAAGACCGCCACTGCCCGGCCTTCAACCGCCAGTCGGCCCTCGAATGTTGGCAGCGGCACCGTTGTGGTGCAGCGCGGTCAAACGCTTTACAGCATCGCGCGCGCCAACGGCATGGCCCCGAACCAGTTGGCCGCGGCCAACAATCTGCCATCACCCTACAGCCTGCAGGTTGGCCAGCGTCTGGTTGTTCCAGGTGTTGCCAATGCGGTTTCTCCGGCGCCCAGCTTCCAGCCGCAGGCCGTCACCGCAACGGCAAGCCCGCCGGCAACGGCCAAGAACCACAGCGCCAACGGTATGCACCGTGTGAGTGCTGGTGAAACCCTGTTCGCGATCGGGCGCACCTATAATGTCCACCCGTACAAGATTGCCTCGCACAACAATCTGGCCAAGCCCTATTCGTTGAGTATCGGCCAGCAAATTCGCATTCCAGGCACCACCAACACCGCCAGACTGCCGCGGTCCAGTGAACCTGAGGTCGGCAACACCTACGTACCGAGCCAATCGGTGCCGCGAGCCAATTCTGGCGCCAAATCGTCTGCCGACAGCCAAAGCGCGTCGATTCCAGCCCCAACCGTCGAGGCGCCGATTGCCAAGGCGCAAGACAGCCTGATGAGCGATACCGGCCAGTTCCGCTGGCCAGTAAACGGCCGTGTAATCTCCAGATACGGCACCAAGCCGGGCGGCGCGCGCAATGAAGGCATCAACATTTCCGTGCCGGAAGGCACCAGCGTGAAGGCATCGGAAGCCGGTGTGGTTGCCTATGCAGGCAATGAGTTGAAAGGTTACGGCAATCTCGTGTTGGTGCGCCATGAAGGTGGCTGGGTTTCGGCCTATGCTCACAACAAGGAGCTGCTGGTCAAACGCGGCGATACGGTGCGGCGCGGCGAGATCATTGCCAAGTCGGGCCAGACCGGTTCGGTGACCAGTCCGCAACTGCATTTCGAGTTGCGCAAAGGTGCATCGGCCGTCGATCCGCTCAAGCATATGTCGTCTTCGACAGCATCAAATTAACTTGAAGGCATCGAACGAACCCCCACATCAGTTCTGGGATGTCAACGAAGGGCCCGGTCATACGACCGGGCCTTTTGTGATATGGTTGGCCGAATTCACGACGGATCGAATAGAAGGAAGCCAACCATGTTTACCGTTTGGGGAAGAGCGAGTTCGAGCAATGTGCAAAAGGTTTTGTGGGCGCTGAAAGAGGCCGGCGTTGAATACGAGCGACATACGGTTGGCGGTCAGTTTGGCGGCACCGACACACCGGAATACCGCAAGCTAAATCCCAATCAGATTGTGCCGGCAATCCAGGATGGGACCATCAAGTTGTTCGAATCGAACGCGATCATCCGGTACATTGCCCGTAAGTATGGCGCCGGTACAATCAGACCGCGCGGCCAACGTGCCTACGCCCTGGCCGACCAATGGCTTGACTGGTCGGCGCTTGAGTTCAATCCGGCCATCATGCCAATCTTCTTCAACAAGGTGCGCATGGCGCCCGAGCAGTATGATGCTGCTGCCGTTGCCCGGGCCGAGAAAGTGTGTATCCATAAACTGAAGGTGATCGAACGCGGGCTGGGCCGCAAACCGTGGCTGGCGGGACGGCACTTTTCCTATGCTGATGTCCCGATGGGCATCCTGTTCTGGCGTTACAAGAATATGGACATCAAGCACGCCAACACCAAAAATCTCGACCGCTGGTTTGAGCAACTCAAGGAACGTCCGGCCTACCGCGACGTGGTGATGGTCGATTTCGGCAGCAACCAGGCGGAATGGGCTGCACATGAAGCAGCGGTGCGGTAGGCGCCGAACGCAGAATATATACATACCGACATTGCCCAGCTGGACCGGGTGAAGGCAGGCTTGCCGGCAGTTGCTACTCAATCCAGCCGTTTGCCCATGCGACCGGCGAGGTCCTGGACGAACTGCCAGGCAACGCGGCCCGAGCGGCTGCCACGGGTTGTTGACCATTCGATCGCCTGCTTGCGCCACTCGTCTTGCTTCACCTTCAGTTTGAAATGGCCCAGATAGCCTTCGATCATGGCAAAGAACTCGTCCTGCGAGCAGTTGTGAAAGCCCAGCCACAGGCCAAAACGGTCTGACAGCGACACCTTTTCCTGGACCGCTTCGGATGGGTTGATGGCGGTTGAGCGCTCGTTTTCCATCATGTCGCGCGGCAACAGGTGGCGGCGGTTTGAGGTGGCATAAAAGATCATGTTGGCCGGGCGGCCTTCAAGACCGCCTTCAAGGGCGGCTTTCAGAGACTTGTATGAGGTGTCGTTGTTGTCGAAAGACAGGTCATCGCAAAACACGATAAACCGATGCGCAGGGTGCTCACGCAGCGTGGCCATCAGCTCGGGCAGGCCTTCGATGTCTTCGCGGTGGATTTCGATTAGCTTGAGGTGGCCATCGGCAGCCTTGTTGACCTCTGCATGACTGGCTTTGACCATTGAACTCTTGCCCATGCCGCGCGCGCCCCACAACAGGGCATTGTTGGCCGGCAGGCCATCGGCGAAGCGGTGAGTATTTTCCATCAGGATGTCGCGGACCTGATCGATGCCTTTCAGCAACGACACATCTACGCGGTTGACCTTGGCAACAGGCGTCAGGCGCGGCGGCGAGGCCTGCCAGACAAAGGCGTCTGCGGCTGAAAAATCAGGGTGTTGCGGCGCTGGCGGGGCGATGCGCTCAAGCGCGTCCGCGATCCGCTTCAAGGTTTCGGCCAGATCATCGTTGCCGGTCATATGGGAGCCTAATGTTGTTTTTTTGTCATGTCGGGTCTCAATACCGGGCTGTTGGCAGCGTGACAAGCGTTGCGCAAGAGCAACAGCGGTTGCAATGATCGCAGGGCGCGCTATATACGCTTGAACGACAAGGGGTGAGGATGGTCGCCGAAGCGGCAAGGCTGTCCCAAGATGGAGTTTTAGGGCCGATGTTTGTTTCAACTGCTTATGCACAAGGCGCCGGGGGTGGCGGTGGCGACATCATCAGCTTGATGTTCCCGCTCTTGATGATCGTGGTCATATTCTGGCTATTGGTCTGGCGCCCGCAGAAAAAGCGCGCCGATGAACACAAGGCGATGGTTGCAGCCGTGCGGCGCGGTGATGCGGTTGTCACCAGCGGTGGTATCATGGGCAAGGTGTCCAAGGTCGTCGATGACAATGAGATCCTGGTTGAAGTGGCCGAGAACGTGAAAATGCGCTTCCAGAGGAACTCCATTCTAGAAGTGCGCGCCAAGGGCGAACCGGTCAAGGACGACGCCAAGAAAAAGTAACCGGGTCCGAATTATCCGCTAGCGAGCAGAAACGAACAAAATATGCTGCAGTTCAACAAGTGGAAAGCGTTCAGCATCATTGCCATCATTATTGCTGGCATTGTCATGGCGCTGCCGAATGTGTTGCCCGACAATGTGCGCAAGGGCATGCCGGCATTCCTGCCCAGCTCGCCGATGACACTCGGGCTCGACCTGCGCGGCGGCGCGCATATGGTGCTGGAAATCGACCAACAGTCGTTGCGCAAAATCCTGGTGACTCAACTGCGCGGCGACGTGCGTCAGGTGCTGTTTACCGACAACAAGATCAAGCACAAGATATCGCGCGGCTCGGGTGGCGAGATCATCGCGGTCATCAGTGATCCCGGCGAAGTTGAAAAAGCCGGTGAGGAGCTGCGACGGCTGGCCAGGCCGGTCAATACCGGGTTCTTTGGCCAGGGTGCAGACGTGCCGGAGATCGATATCGATCAGTCCGGCAACCGCTTTACGTTGAAATTTTCTGATCAGGGCTTTACCGACCGCATCCGGCGTACGGTCGAGCAGGCCATCTCTGTGCTCGGCAACCGGCTCAATCCTGACGGTACGCTTGAACTGACCATCCAGCGCCAGGGTGATGATCGTGTTCTGGTACAGGTTCCAGGCGTTGATGATGCTGAAATTGCCAGGCTCAAAGGTCTGATCGACAAGCCAGGTTTCCTGCAGTTCCGGCTGCTTTGCGATGACCAGCCGTCACAGGTTGGACAGCGCGCACCACTCGGTTGCGAAGCTATACCAACCAGGGAGAATGCCGAATTCGTCAATTGGGTGCAAACCTCGCGGCGGGCAACGGTTGACGGGTCATTGCTGAATGATGCCCGCCCTGGATTTGACCAGCGCAATGGCGAGCCGATTGTCTCTTTCACCTTCAATCAGAAAGGCGCCCTGCAGTTCGGCAAGCTGACGCAGGCAAATGTCAACAAGCGCTTTGGAATCATACTTGATGGCGTCGTCGTGAGCGCGCCATCGATCAATGAGCCCATTCTGGGCGGCTCCGGCCAGATCTCGGGTAACTTCTCGGTTGAGGAAGCAAATGATCTTTCGATTGTGCTGCGGTCAGGTGCTCTGCCGGCGAAATTGATCATTGTTCAGGAATCGCTGGTTGGTCCAAGTCTGGGGTCAGACTCGATCAAGGCCGGTTTCATCGCCTGTGTCCTGGGCCTGGCTGCGGTTCTGGTCTTCATGGTGATCAGCTATGGCCTGTTTGGATTGTTCGCCAATCTAGCATTAGTCGTGAATCTGATGCTGCTGATTGGCCTGTTGTCTATTTTGCAGGCGACTTTGACGCTACCAGGTATTGCCGGCATCGTGCTGACGATGGGCATGGCAGTGGACTCCAATGTTCTGGTGTTCGAGCGCGTGCGCGAAGAGGTGCGCAATGGACGATCGCCGCTCAATGCCATCGAAACCGGTTTTGCCAGGGCGCTGAGCACCATTTTGGATGCCAACATAACCACATTGATCGCTGCCGTGATCTTGTTCGGCATGGGGTCGGGACCCATTCGCGGGTTTGCCGTTACGCTGGGCTTCGGCATTGTCACAACGGTCTTCACCGCTTTCACGCTGACGCGTCTCGTCGTGGCCTGGTGGATCCGGCGCTACCGGCCGAAGACAGTTCCAATTTAAAGGATGACTTGAGAAATGTTCAAACCGCTCAGGATCGTTCCGGACGACACCAAAATTCGCTTCATGCGGTTCAGCCGGCCGGCCGTAATCGGCTCAATTGTCGCCTGTGTTTTGTCATTGGTGCTGTTCGCAGTCATTGGCCTCAACTACGGTATCGACTTCAAGGGCGGCACCATTGTGGAAGTGCGCTCTCATACAGACGTGGCGGATATCGCCAGCCTGCGCAGCAAAGTCGGTGGCCTGGGCCTTGGCGAGGTCGAGCTGCAGGAATTTGGCGACCCACGCGATGTCTTGATCAAGTTTGAGAGCCAGGAAGGTGGTGACGTCGCGCAACAAGAAGCGATCAAGAAGGTCAGGGGTGCCGTCGCGTCCAGCGTGGAAATCCGCCGGATCGAAGTCGTTGGCCCGAAGGTGTCTGGCGAGTTGAAACAGCAGAGTACAATCGCTGTGCTGATGGCGATTGTGGCTGTCATGATCTATATCTGGTTCCGCTTCGAGTGGCAGTTCGCCATCGGTGCGGTGGCGTCTCTGTCACACGACGTGGTCCTGACGATCGGTCTGTTTTCGATCCTCGGCATTGAGTTCAACCTCACCATCATCGCCGCGATCCTGACCATAGTCGGCTACTCGTTGAACGATACGGTCGTGGTCTATGACCGGGTGCGCGAGAACCTGCGCAAATACAAGAAGATGTCGCTTGGCGATCTGATCGATATGTCGCTCAATCAGATGCTGCCGCGTACGATCATGACCTCGGTCTCCACGCTGCTCGCCCTGCTGGCGCTGTACATCTTTGGCGGCGAGGTGATCCGCGGCTTTACCTTTGCGATGATCTGGGGTGTCTTCATCGGGACCTATTCATCGATCTTTGTGGCCGCACCGATATTGATCTACATGGGTGCCAGGATCGATCAGTCGTCCGGGCCCAAGGCGGAAGAAGATGCGGTCGAGCCGGCAACGTCTTGAGTGCTCAGACGGCGCATTTCCCCGACCAGGTGCCGATTGATGCTTATGGCAATCACGGGTTCAGGTTTGGCGGCATGTCGCATCAAGGCTCGATGCTGGCACTGCCAAGCGGCATGTACGGCTGGGCATCCAGAGAAATCGCTGAACTGAGCCTGGATGATTTTTTGCAGGTCTTTGATGAGCAGGACCGCATAGGATTTGTGATCCTCGGCACCGGCAAGACGCAAGTGTGGCCTCAGCCCACCCTACGGCAACTGTTCGATGAGCGGCGCATCGGGCTTGAGGTCATGGATACCGGGGCCGCCGTGCGGACGTACAATGTGCTGCTGGCGGAAAAGCGGCCTGTTGCTGCAGCGCTGGTTTCCGTAGATGATCCGCGCTGAACGAGATTCGTGATCCGCTGGCAATGCCCGACCCTTCAGACCAATCGCATGATTACTGCCTGCAACTTGTGCGGCAGGCGGACAACGATCGCTATCTGGCAACCCTGCTGGCGCCAGAGGGGGTGCGCGACCAGTTGTGGCCGCTCTATGCCTTTGATGCCGAGATCGCGCGCATTCGCGGGCTGGTGACCGAAGCCTCGCTGGGCGAGATTCGCTATCAGTGGTGGCGCGATGGCATAGACGCGATTTTTGACGGCCGCGCTGTAGATCCGCATCCGGTGTTGATCGGGCTTGAACCGGTGATCAAGGCGGCCGGGCTGCCAAAGCAAGCGCTGGTCAATCTGATCGAGGCGCGGCGGTTCGATCTTTATGACGATCCCATGCCGGCACTCAACGATCTGGAGGGCTATCTGGGCGAAACATCGTCGGTTGTGATGCAACTGGCCAGCATGGTCTTGGCGGGAAAGGCCGCCTTTGGGCTGTCCGATGTCACGGGAGCAGCCGGCGTTGCCCACGGGCTGACGCGCCTTCTCACAACGCTGCCTGCGCAATGCGCCCGCGGCCAATGCTATGTGCCGCTTGAACTGCTTGAAAAACGTGACCTGACACCGGCCCATGTTATGGCCGGCCGGGCCGGGGAGGGGCTTGATGCCATCGTGCTGGAATTGTGTGCCCAAGCGCAACGACGCCTGTCAGAGGCGCGTCAGCGGAAGCGGCAAGTGCCGGCACAGGCCCTGCCTGCCTTGTGGCCGGCCAGCCTTGCCGATCTTTATCTGAAACGGCTTTCCAAACCGGGCGGCAATCCCTTCAAGCAGGTCACCGAAGCCTCGCAGCTCCGCCGCCAGCTGCAGCTGATGAAAATGTCGCTGACCCAAACATTCTAATCGACCTACTCGGCGGCAATGGCGGATTGCCCAGACAGCCAATTGCCGAAATCAGCCAATGCTCGTGCACTGTAGGCGCGCTTGCGGGCAACGGACTTTTCCTTGCCGCGGATGCGTTTGCCATCGATCGTCTTTGGCGTCTCCACCGGCGGGAACAGGCCGAAATTGACATTCATCGGCTGGAACGAACGGGTTGCGTTTTCGGTCGTCTCGATGTGACCGCCGGTGATGTGGTTGATCAGAGCCCCGTGCC
>JABDJG010000039.1 GCA_013002595.1 Hyphomicrobiales bacterium
GCGTCAGACAGCCTTGAAAACCGGGCGGTATCCTGCGCCTGTCTGCCTGCTCAACAGGCAAATCTGCCGCGCAGAATGGATGAAATTGATGAGTCCTGACCCTAGACTTGGACACTGATTTTACATCTAGTATTGCGAATTTCTGACAACACGGGCGTCATGATGACCGGCATCGACAACCCTCGACAGCACATTGTGGGCGGTTGATTCATCGGCCAACGGTCCCATCTGCACCCGGTAAATCGTTCCGATACTGGCGCTGACCGGGGTGACGACAACTGGCCCCAGATCACGCAGCCGCGCCTGCGTCCTTTGCGCATTGCCATGTTCGCTGAAAGCTGCGACCTGGACGAAAAATCCGCCGGCAGCCGGTTTGGCGATACTCGCCGTTTGCAGGTAGCCGGGTTGATTGGCGCCTGGGGCAGCGTTTTTGCCATCAACGGCTGCGATCATCCGGTGCAAGGGTGTGCCCTGCTTCAATTGATCGTTCATCGCCATCAGATGGCTGCCCTGGTCATCCAGCGGCGCCGGGCCGATGTATTGCACACGAACCTGCCCGGTACCTTTGTGCTTTACATCCAGAACCTCGGCGGAGTGTTTTGACAGGTCAATGATCCGGTCGTCCACAAAAGGTCCGCGATCATTTACCCGCACGATAAGCTCGCGGCCATTGTCGAGATTGGTGACTTTTGCATAGCTCGGCAGTGGCAGCGTCGTGTGGGCGGCCGACGGATAGTTCATATCGAACCACTCGCCGTTCGACGTCATCCGCTTGTGAAACTTTGGTCCGTACCAAGAAGCAACGCCGGTCTTGTCGTAGCCTGGATCCGCCTTGGGATAAAACTTGATGCCGGCAATCTCATATGGCTTGCCGATGTGACGCCGCCCTCCACCCTTCGGGAGGGGGCCGGCTTTGGTATACATCGGACTTCCAGTTCCTGCGAAGGGGTCCTGTTTGCCAGTGCTGCACCCGGTCACCGCCAGACTTGCGCCGACCACGACACCGGTCGAACACAGGACCGACAATGTTTTCATATTGAAGTTGGGCCAGACCGCCCAAGCGAAAGCATTACCCATAAACAATACTCAAATTTGCCGCGAATTCCTGACGCGGCGTACACCAAATATGCGCACCATTAGGCCGCAGGTTTGGTGAAGGAACTGTTGACGGATATGGTTAATGATAAAAATTGGAAATGAAATCTACCGGACCGGCCTGTGCCGGGGCGTTCCATGACTTGAACCGAACGGGCACGATCGCGACCCTGTAGAAAGGGACAAAATTCAATCTAATCAACAGATTGCAGCAGTTTTTTCATAGATAATTGGCTTTCGCCAGCATGACGGTTTGTAAATAGTTTCCACAAACCACCCTACTCCGTGGCGGTTTGCGGCGCTTTCTTGACCGACGATGTCAGTTTGCCACTGCTTTTCAGCTTGGCTTCCAGACGGTCAAAATTCTGCTGAGCCTGGGAAATCTGCATGCCAGCCGCCTGCTGATAGTACTCAAGCGCCTTGAGTTCATCGCGCCGGGTGCCCCAACCCATTTCGTACATGCCGCCTAGATTGTTGATCGCCCAGGCGTTATCCTGATCGGCTGACCGCTCAAAAAGTCTGAATGCCTTGCCGAGGTCACGGGGCACGCCCTTGCCGTTCAAATGCAACAATCCGAGATTGTTTTCAGCCAGGGCATGTTTCTCTTCGGCCGCATTTGTGTACCACACGACCGCTTCGTTCCTCGATGCCTCAACACCCTCGCCGTGCTGATAACAATACCCTGTCCAGTATTGCGCATCACGGTGCCCCTGACGGGCAGCGCTCTCATAGAGCTTGGCCGCAATGTCGGGAGATGCATTGATGCCCTTGCCGCCATTGTGCACGATCCGCGCCAACCGGTACTGACCATCGACGTTGCCGCCCTTTGCAGCTTTGCGATACCATTGGGCAGCTTTGACCAGGTTCTTTCTCTTGCCTTCGGTGCCAAACTCATAGGCCATCGCAACCGAGACCTGGGCCTCATCGTCACCAGCCTTGGCCAGTGTCAGGCGTTTGGTAAAAGGCAATTTGGCGACAGTTGACTGCGCCGCCTGCGTCTGCTGGGCATGCGCAACGGCCACCAGTTCCGTTAAGGGCCATGCCATGAAACCAGCAGCAAGCACGGGCAAAGCCAACCTCACAGCGGCTCTCAACTTGAAGGTGGACACGTCAAAACACCTCACTCTTTTACAAACCGGACTGAACAAACAGATGTACCCGGGTGATCAAAATTCAAAACTATGATGGCATTACGCTGGCATCGCAGCTCCAGCTATCCTAGCATGAAACCCATGACCGGACCAAGGCGCCGGCAACAGATGAGGAAATACCCGTGGCGAAAACCACAAAAACTGCGGCAAGCAAAACACCATCAAAAGGCAAAGCGGCTGTTATGCCTTGGCTGGAACATTACCCCGAGCATGTCACATGGGATGACAAGCTCGATCCCCAAAGCCTGCCGGACATGTTCGATGAAGCCGTGAAGGCGCATGGCGAGCGCAAGTGCACCAACTTCCTTGGCGCCGAATTGACCTACCGCGAAATTGCCGGCCAGGTCGACAAGCTGGCCGCCGGGCTTCAGGCGCGAGGGCTCGGCCGCGGACACCGCATTGGCCTGTTCCTGCCGAATGCGCCCTATTACGTTGTGGCCTATTATGCGATCCTCAAGATTGGTGCGGTGGTCGTCAACTTCAACCCGCTGTACACGATCGAAGAGCTCGATATCCAGGCCCGTGATGCCGGCATCGTTGCCATGATCACTCTCGACCTGAAACTGCTGTTCGACAAGATCGCTTCACTTGTGGATAGCGGCGTCCTTGAATCGGCGTTCGTGTGTCCGTTCACCGATATTCTGCCGACGCTTACGCGGTTGTTGTTCAAGCTGTTCAAAGGCAGGGAC
>JABDJG010000051.1 GCA_013002595.1 Hyphomicrobiales bacterium
TTACCAAAACGGCTCGGTTTCGGCAACCTGCCACGAAATACGCTGACCAACGAAGATGAAAGCCTTGCCATTCTGGTGGTTGACACCAAGGGGCGGCCGCTCAACGATGTGTTTACCGAATGGATAGGCAACACCAAGAGCACATGGCAGCCTTGGGTTGATGCAGCTATGAAATAGATGCATTTTCCCGTTAGAATGCCGCTGGGCGGCGGTGCCGATACCGCCGCCATTGCAGTTTTTGGAATGTGATTGTCAGATGAGCGCCAGACAAACCAAAGTGACGTCCAGCCATTGGGGCGCATTCAAAGTCACGACCGAAAACGGTCGTATTGTCAGCGTCGGCCCTTTTGAAGCTGACCCGAACCCGTCAGCGATACCGCATGCCGTGCCGTCCGCTGTGCACCATCGTACGCGCGTTGCGCGGCCATCGTTCCGCCGCGACTGGCTCGAAGGCGGCCCTGAGCGCGCGCGAAGCGAACGCGGAAATGATGAGTATATCGAGCTGCCATGGGATGAGGCGCTCGACATCACTGCAGCCGAACTTGACCGGGTCCGCAAGGAGCATGGTAACGGCGCCATCTTCGGCGGTTCGTACGGCTGGGCCAGTGCCGGCCGGTTCCATCATGCTCTAAGCCAGATCCATCGCTTTTTGAACAGCATCGGCGGTTATGTGTCGTCCTATGCCAGCTACAGCACAGCGGCAGCGCAGGCCATCATTCCGCACGTACTCGGCATGAACTTCCTCAAATTCACCTGGGGAGAGCAGAACAGCTGGCCGATGATCGCCGAACATACCGAACTGCTTGTCATGTTCGGTGGCATCAACCCCAAGAACGCCCAGGTCAGCATGGGCGGCGTCACCCGCCACGAGACCACCGGCTGGCTCAAGACATTCAGCGACGGCGGGATGGGGCTCGTTAACATCAGCCCGCAACGCGGTGATGCACCCGATGAGGCAGAATGGCTGCCGATCATTCCCGGCAGCGATACCGCCTTGATGCTGGCACTGGCCCACGTGCTCGAGACGCAGGACCTGTGCGACCGCCAGTTTCTGGATACACACGCGGTTGGCTATGACGTCTTTCGCCGTTACCTGACCGGCGAAAGCGATGGCCAGCCCAAAACACCCGAATGGGCCGATGGGCTCTGCGGGATCGCGCCCGCGGTAATCCGCGATCTCGCGTGCAAAATGGCTGCAAAGCGTACGCTGATCACGGTGGCGTGGTCGCTGCAGCGCGCCCAGAACGGCGAGCAGCCCTTCTGGATGGCGGCAACCTTGGCCGCAATGCTCGGCCAGATTGGCCTGCCTGGCGGCGGCATTGGTTACGGCTATGGCGCCATTGGCGGTGTCGGCGTGCCGATCAAGCGTCTCGACGGCATAACGCTTCCGCAAGGCACGAACCCGATTGAAGACTTTATCCCTGTCGCCCGCATTGCAGACATGCTGCTCAGCCCCGGTGGCCGATACGACTTTAACGGCCAGGCGCGCCGCTACCCTGATATCAAACTGGTCTACTGGTGCGGCGGCAACCCGTTTCATCACCATCAAGACCTCAACCGGCTGGCTAATGCCTGGATGCAGCCCGACACCATCATTGTCCATGAACCATGGTGGACGCCAACGGCCAAACGGGCTGATATCGTGCTGCCGGCAACGACGCCTTACGAGCGCGAGGATATCGGCCGGGCGCCCAGTGACTCCTTTCTATTTCACATGCCAAAGCTGATCGACCCCATCGCCGAAGCACGCAATGACTACGATATTTTCTCAGCACTCGCGAAACGTCTTGGCTGCGGCGATGATTTTACCGAAGGACGAGATGCCGAAGGTTGGCTCAGGCATCTGTTTGACCGGTTCCGCCAGAACGTCTCTGCCGACGGTATCGAACTGCCAAGTTACGATGAACTGCGTGATCGAAACTGGATCGAGCTGCCGATTGCAGGTGCCGAGCATTGCGGCACGCCGTTGAAGGCGTTTCGCGACGACCCGGAGGCCGCGCCGCTGGGCACGCCATCAGGCAAGATCGAGATCTTTTCACAAACCATTGACGGGTTCGGCTACAAAGAAACACCCGGCCATCCGGTTTGGTGCACACCGGATGAATGGCTTGGTGCGGGCGCGGCCAAACAATACCCGCTGCATCTGGTTTCACCTCAGCCAGCCGACAAACTGCATAGTCAGTTGGAGGCAGCCCTTGCCGATATACCCGATGCGCGTCCCTCTCCTGTTTTGATCAACGCCAGCGATGCTGCGCACAGGAACATCACAGATGGTGACGTTGTGCGCGTGTTTAACGGCCGTGGCTCATGTCTGGCGCGCGCAGTTGTAGGTGACAGAATTCGTGATAGCGTCATCGCTGTCCCAACCGGTGCCTGGTACGATCCCGACGAGGCCGGCAATGATCAGCAAGGCAATCCAAACATACTGACCCGGGATATCGGGACGTCCCGGATCGGCCAAGGAAGCAGCGCGCATACGACGTTGGTCGAAGTCGAGAAACTGGCTGACAGCTAGACCACTTTCGATATTCAAATGGTCTAAAGAGCGATCCGTTTTGATGGCTGCGGGAGAACGCAGCATGGCCCCGCCGCCGGCCAAATTTCATGACCCAAGATTCACATTTCGGACCGTAATAACCTTGAAAGTGCGCATGTCACCGTCATGATCCTTGATCGAAACATATTCACCTGGACGGAATGATTCTGAGCCGAACCGATAGCCCGCCTCGTCATCATCCACGTCGCCATGAATGTCGTAGTGAAAGGCCCAGGATCCTCCAGGTTTGCGCACCAGGTGGCCAACCTCATCCTCATCTGTTCCCCAGAAACGCACGACACGGCAATACTTACGGTTGTCTTTCCACGAGGCCGCGTCGATAAAACCGTCATCGTTCAGCGGCGCGGTAAACCGATAGCCGTGATCCGGGCTGCCATTCGGGAAATCGTGGTCGCGTGCCAACTCCAACGTTATGTTCTTGAGTGTCATCTTCATCTCCTTGTTGCCCATTCAAGCGTCAGTGTGACATCAGCACTGGTACGGTCATATGTTTGAGCAGGGTGTTTGTCACGCCGCCGAACACAAACTCGCGCATCCGGGAATGACCATAAGCGCCAACGACCAGAAGGTCGGCACTGTGGTCGCTGACCCGGTTAAGCAGTACATCCCCGACCGATAGGCCATCAGCGGGCACCGGATCGGTCGCAACCTTGACGCCGTGGCGCGCCAGGGTGGACGCCATTTCACTTCCCGGAAACTGTCCGGCTATATCCGGTGTGCGTTGCGGATCGACCCAGGTCAGCCAGACTTCCGAGGCCTCGGCCAGCAAGGGTGCAGCATCCAGCGCGGCCCTGGCAGCTTCGCTTGTTGCGTTCCAGCCGACAACCACTCTGTCGCCGATCGTCTTGAACTGCCCGCTCATCGGCACCAGAATCACCGGCCGTCCCGTTTCCATGACCACACGATCGGCAAAATCCAGTTCAACGCCCTCATAATTGTCCGGATCAACCTGGCCGATGACCACAAGATCCGCCTGATGACCATGCTCGATGACACCATTGGCAACGATAGAAGTCCCATCATGAACCAGGCGCCACTCGATCTGCAATTCATATCCAGCCGTCACCTTCTCAAAGATCGATTTGGCTTTCTCGCCGCGTTCGGCAAAGGACGCCTCGTAATTCTCGATCAGCTCGGGCAGCACATAGGCACCAGGTGCCGGGTAGACCGGCATGACAGGAATGACAAACAGGCCGATTAGATGTGCATCATGTCTGGTGGCAAGCTGACAAGCAACGTTGGTGACTTCGCCGGCACGCGTAACATCGTTCAATGACACCATGATTGTTTTGAAAGACATCTTCAATCTCCTGTCAGGTTCATGCCGGTATCTTCACCCAACCAGCACCGCGAACCTTGATTTGCATCAATAGCAAAAGCCTTCTCCGGTCGATGTCACGGTGCTGAACGACAAGGGTTGGCTCAAGAGCCAAAATTGATGGCAGTGTCAGCGGAAACGTGCTTTTTGTGACAAGAAGGATTTCATAGCGTCAGTGAATGCGCAATCTCTTCCGTTATTCCAATACTCACCCGTCATCATCCGATTGACCGTGTTGATGTCTGTTCACTTTGCGCTAATTCTTCACTGCAAGCTAAATCAATTCACGTCTTGATGGAAACATCTAAACGTGAAAAAACGGATCGTCTTCAATATGTTAGAGGGTGATCAATGATCAGCTCGACGGGCCGACTGGAAGCACACTCTTGAATCTGGTCCCGTCGGTATCGGTTGCAACCACCGTGAGGTTCGAAGAGCCGTTGAGACGATAGTCAAATTCAATCTCCGGATTTTCGCTCACCGTAATACCGCTTTCGATCGTGAACAGCTGCTTTTCGCCGTTCCAAACGGTGAGCGTATCGATGTACCGCGCCGGTATATGCTGCAGCGTGACCTGGTTCATCTGCAAACCAGTCAGGTTTGGGTGTGTGATCTTCAGCCGGCCACGCCGGTTGATCAGCGTTTGCCCGCTTGCCGACGCACCTGTCACCACATCTGCAAATTCCATCTTGCCAATCGTATCGGTTATCTTGTCCAGGTCAGTCACGGGGGGCGAAGCACAGGCGCCCTGTCCCGAGGTCTTGACCAGCTTTTCGGTCATGTAGAGTGCGCCATCGCTGGTTTCGACAACCGCCCGTATTGGCGAGGTGCCGTCAAGCCTGATGTTGAGTCGGAAATTGAGCCTCGTTTCGCCATTGGCAAGTCGCAGCACCGCAATGACCGGCATTGGATTGTCATCAGCCAACAGGGTAACCGACCTGATCGACCGCCCATCCGATACCTGGGCATTAATCGCAATAGGTATAGTCCGGTCATCGATCGTCCGGTAAGGCGCATCAAGCTTGATCATGTCACCGCTTTGATGGATTGCCCGATCCTGGAAGATTGCCGGCTTGATCGCATTCCAGGTACTTTCAGCACGAAGATCCGCCACCGTACCGCTGAGCAACAACGCCGCGCCAGCCAACAATCCCGATAGCGTTTTGTGCATCTTTGTCTCCATCATTCCCGAACAATCAGATTCTGATTGGCATATTACCTAGCGCAATCTGCCCAATTTAACAATTAGCGCGCTGTTGCCAACTCCGCTTCTGGGGTCTGTGGGAATTCAGGGTAGCTGGCCTTAAGGGGATAGTTCTCGAATGCCCAGCCATCACTTCCATCCGGATACCAGATAACGTTGGAATAGCCGTACTCCAAAGCCCGCTTGGCAGCGTTCCAGGACATCCAACAGTTCATCAGGCAGTAAAACAGGATCGGCTTGTCCTTACGGCCGGCGGTCACCAGGGCAAGACGGGATCTGAACCACCTGTCGACATCTGGATGAAGGCGGCCATAGCCGACGTTTGCCAGCCAGAAGCTTCCCGGGATGTTATCCCTGGTCTTGTCCAGCCAAAACACTCCCTTGGCCAGTTTCTTCGGCTTGGGCGCCTGCGGCATGACATCGATGAAGGGTACGCCGCCGGCCTGCCACAACCGCCAGGCCTCAAGTGTCGAGACCGTCTTTGCCCCGCTGAGGCGTTCAGGCACCCGGCTTCGGAAATTATCCAGCTTGTAGTCGGCCGGTTCGGCGACCTGCGCGTTGACAACATCGACAAAAAAAATCGCCGCCAGCATTACAGTCGCGACACAGGCTATGTTTTGTCGCGCCACACCTGTACGGCCACAATGGTTCAGCATGCCCATCGCTGCTGCCTTAAGCGCCTTCCTGGCTTGCTCCAGCACCTTTGCTGGCGGTGCCTGCAGACTGAAAACTCGCAAAGGCAATGAGGACAAGCGCATGGGTATTAAATCAACTGTGATGTACCCGGATAATGCCGGCTGATGACATCAATCACGGAATGCTCGGTTGAGGTTGATGGACTTTTCCAGGTTCGAGTCACTTACTCCCTTTAGCTGTTTCAACGTTGCTGAGGTCACATCTGCCTTGTTGAAGTTCGCTCCCTTGACGGTTGCACCGGTCAGGTCGGCACCGCCCAATTGCGCGGACATCAGGTTTGCGCCGTCCAGCTTGGCGTTTTTCAAGGATGCAAACTCAAGATCGACACGGGACAGGTTCGCATTGCTCAGGTCGGCACCTTCCAAATCCGCCGACTTCAGGACACCGCGCATCAACCCCATGGATTGATTGCGCATGTCTGCTCCCAGGTCCGCTCCAACAAGCTTGGTGCCCTTGAGGCTGGTCTTGCTGAGATTGCTTGCAATACGCGCGCCGGACAGATCAGCACCGTCCATAACGGCTCCGCGGAACTGCGCTTGAAACATGTGCGCCCGGCGCATGTCGGCATTGGTCAGGTCGGCGTTTATGAACCAGGCCTGGTCGAGGATCGCGTCAACAAATTTTGCCCCAACCAGCTTCGTCTTGTTCAGTCGCGCCGATCTCAAGGTAGCGTTGGAAAAGTCCAAACCTGACAGGTCTAGCCCAGAAAGGCGTTTGGCTGTGAAATCGGCAGGGGTGCCGGCACTTGCAGCCTTGAGGATGTTTTCTACGTCCTGCCGGCTCATTTCGGCCTGCGACATTGCAGGTGAATTGAGATCAACGGAGTCCAGGGGATCCTGTGCCAGCAAGGGTCCCTGCATGGTTGTTACAAAGATCGCAACGGCCAGGCCCAATTTGACGGTATTGCGCATTTCGTCTCCTGCCTGAAGTAGTTTCACTGCGGAGTCATGATCGCTCTTTTGCTCCTGCGACAATTGAATGCTGCAGGTTCTTTTTGCTCCAGCGCGCGCTACAACCTGACGAAGAGCATCATCGTGCGATGATAGCATACCCGCTGAGCCGGTTTGGGCCGCATTCGCGTTGCCGGCAAATGCCGTGTGGCCACAACAACTCTATCCGCCAATAAAAAACCCGGCGGCCTTCGATGCCATAATGACAGCATTCGAAAGCAACGCCGGATCGAAATTTTGCTGTGGAATCTGTAAGTGCAAGCGTCCGTTGTGTGGGCTTGCCTTAAGACCGTTAACGCTTGCAGGCGCCCAATTCTGCTGGAAGATAGCGAGAAATTTCGAAACCAGCTTCCACACTTGATGTTACAGGCTTTGTCCAAGTCTTCATGGCCTACACTCCTTTTGGAAAATTACCTACTTAATGTAGATTTCGCATCAATCTGTGTCAAAGCATATGTTTTGATTATTATATTTCACTTATATTAGGATCAGAACGCGTACTACTCCCATTCAAGTTCGGCAAAAGCGGCCGAAATGTTGCGTCGGTGAAACTGATCGACAAGCTCCCAGGTCACATGCGATGGCGCCGGGATATCCGCCAACGCAGCCGCCAACGTTCGTCCTTCAGATATGAACCGGCGAACATTTATTTGCAGATACCTTAGATATTCAAGCTGTGGATCCAAGACTTCAGGCCAATTTCGCGCAACACGGCCATGCCCGGGTACAACCATTGCGAATTTTTCGGCGCCAAGCTTTTCAAGGACGTCAAGCCAACCGTTCAGGCTGCCATCGATAACGGGCAGATGTGCGCGAAACAGCAAATCCCCCAACCAGGCCGTGTTGGTTTTCTGGTCGATGACGATCAGGTCATTGTCCGTATGTGCGGTGCCGTATGCAACAAGACGTATCGAGCGCTCACCAAGATCAAGAATTGTAGGAGTTGAAACTTGCAGCTGCGGGGTGATGACTTTAGTGCCGTTAAAGGCGTTGTCTCCAATCAGGTTGCGATTGGCGTCGATATATGTGGCGGCGCGCGCATCCAGGGCGCTGGCAAGCTTGTGATGGCCAACAATCTGCACACCATCGCCTGCAAAGGCAGCGTTGCCAAGCACGTGATCGGGGTGCATGTGGGTATTGATCACGAACTTGATGGGAAGATCGGTCGTCGCTTCTATCGCCTGCTTCAACTGCCGGCCGACCTGAATGCTTCCGCCGGTATCAACCACCGCAACATACTTGCTGCCAACGATAAAACCGATGTTTGCGATGTGCCCCAGGTTGTCCGTGTCGGCAATCGCGACCGCTCCGCTCGCCACGAAGATGCCGTGACCCACTTCTACAACAGTCAATGGTGCTCCAGGTTGGCCGTAAACGGTCGTTCCGGGCAGCAAGAGCAGGAAACAGGCAACGACCAGACGCGCCTTCAGCCAAATAGCAAGAATGGCGGCTGAAAATCTGCACGTCATACAATCAAACCAACCGAGAAGTCGGTGCTGGAACGCTGGAACAGCTAGAAGACTGATCAATTTTCCCCCGGTTCAAGCTAACCCATGGTGCAGTTGGGCGGTATTATAATACTACAAATTTGTAGTATTATAATACTACGACCCCGCGTTAGGTGCGAATGATACCAAAGTATAATCCAGTCGCAGCGTCAAGTTTTCCGCCTTACAAATGACATTATACACAAAAATAGGCATGTTTTCCGCTAAATTGGCAAAAATTTGTCATCAGATTGAACGAGCATTCAAATTTTGAAGAAGTTTGCTTGCCGTATGGTGACAACGATGGTTGCTCACCGTGGGTTAATTTGTAACATTGTCCTTATCGGTTACAGGTGGCGTAGGCGACAGCCAATATTGAAACGCTCACCATCGGTCCGCGCGAACGTGGGTTGGCCGATCAATATGCGGTATGGCAAATCCTGCCTGGAGGGGCGGACAAAATTCACACCGCAACAACCAAAAGTAAGGAGGAAATCCATGAAGCGAATGTTGTTATCAACAGTTCTTGCTTTGGGGGTGGTGACTGGTTACGCGGGCATCGTTTCAGCAAACGATAGCGTAAAACAAGCTATCTCCAACGCATCGAATTGGGCAATCCAGACTGGTGATTATGCAAATCAGCGTCACTCAAGTCTGGCACAGATCAATTCCGATAATGTCAAGAACCTGCAGGTAGCCTGGACATTCTCGACCGGCGTACTGCGCGGCCACGAGGGCTCGCCTCTGGTCATTGGCAATACGATGTATGTCCACACGCCGTTCCCGAACAATGTCTATGCACTGGACCTGGACAATGACGGCGCCATCAAGTGGCGCTATGAACCGAAACAGGATCCAGACACCATTCCTGTGATGTGCTGTGACACGGTCAACCGCGGCGTCGCATACGCCGATGGGATGATCTTCCTGCACCAGGCCGATACAACCGTCGTGGCACTTGATGCCAATACCGGTAAGGTTGTTTGGTCGGTCAAGAACGGCGATCCGAAACGCGGTGAAACCAACACAGCAACGGTACTGCCTGTAAATGACAAAGTTATTGTCGGCATTTCCGGTGGTGAGTTTGGTGTTCGTGGACACGTAACTGCCTACGATATGAAAACCGGTAAACAGGTCTGGCGTGGTTGGTCCATGGGACCTGACTCCGACACACTGATGGATCCGGAGAAAACCACTCATCTTGGCGAGCCGGTCGGCAAAGACTCAGGCACGTCAACCTGGGAAGGCGATCAATGGAAAATCGGTGGTGGCACCACATGGGGTTGGTACTCTTACGATCCTGACCTGAACCTGGTGTATTACGGCACAGGCAACCCATCAACCTGGAACCCAAAACAGCGTCCAGGCGATAACCGTTGGTCAATGACCATCTTTGCCCGCGATGTCGACACTGGCATGGCAAAATGGGTCTATCAGATGACCCCGCACGACGAGTGGGATTATGACGGCATCAACGAGATGATCCTTGCTGACATCGACATCGGTGGCCAGAACCGCAAGACGCTGGTTCACTTTGATCGTAATGGCTTCGGCTATACGCTTGATCGTGTAACCGGTGAACTGCTGGTTGCCGAAAAATTCGATCCGGTCGTGAACTGGGCAACTCATGTCGACATGAAGACCGGCCGTCCACAGGTCGTATCCCAGTATTCGACCGAGCAAAACGGCGAAGATGTCAACTCGACGAACATTTGCCCGGCTGCTCTTGGAACAAAGGATCAGCAGCCCGCTGCATACTCGCCAAAGACCGGTTTGTTCTACGTGCCGACCAACCATGTCTGCATGGACTATGAGCCGTTCAAGGTGAGCTACACAGCTGGTCAGCCCTATGTTGGTGCAACGTTGTCGATGTACCCGCCTAAAGGCGAAAGCCACATGGGCAACTTCATTGCCTGGGATGCTGCCAAGGGTAAGATCGTATGGTCGAACCAGGAACGTTTCTCGGTTTGGTCAGGCGCTTTGTCGACCGACGGCGATATTGTCTTCTACGGCACGTTGGAAGGTTACCTCAAAGCGGTTGATGCCAAGACTGGTGCCGAACTGTACAAGTTCAAAACCCCATCCGGCATCATCGGTAACGTGATGACCTACCAGCATGGTGGCAAACAGTACGTCGGCGTTCTGTCTGGCGTAGGCGGTTGGGCCGGCATCGGTCTTGCTGCCGGTCTCACTGATCCGCAAGCTGGTCTGGGTGCCGTGGGTGGTTATGCTGCCTTGAGCAACTACACCCGTCTCGGCGGGCAATTGACGGTATTCGCCCTTCCATAGGGTATGGATATCGTTTGATTGATGCAAAATGGATTGGCGTGGTTTTGCAATGAACCACGCCAATCTTTGTTTCCGGGCGGTCAGAATTGATTAGCTGCCAGCCAGGAGCTAATTGTAACCAACAACAAAGATGTTGAGGGCATTCATGTCTGCAAAATTTCTCCCCATCGTGCTGATGACGCTTGCGATGAGCTTTGGCGCTGCCGCCTATGCCCAAGAGGACAAACAGGAAGTCGACGGCAAATATTTCGACAAGGAAGAAGAACCAACATACAACGTCAAAGAAGACGGCACGGTCGACTGGTACACGTACTCCGGATTTCGCCGCTACCACTCAGAATGCCATGTATGTCACGGACCCGATGGGCTTGGCAGCACCTATGCGCCGGCACTTGCTGAAACGATGAAAACAATGGGGTATGCAGACTTCATTGGGGTCGTAGCCTCGGGCAAGGAACGGATAACAAGTTCCGAGACCAGCAAGATGCCTGCATTCGGCGATAACGTGAATGTCTACTGCTACATGGATGACATCTACGTATACCTGAAAGCACGGGCCGATGAAGCGATTCCGCGCGGGCGCCCCAAAAAGCGGGACAAGAAACCTGAACAGGCGACGACTTATGAGAACGAATGCCGTGAGGGCACCTGAATTGCGTAGTCCTGTCAGCATTTTGGGACTGATCATATTGCTGGCTGTGTCAGTCTTGCCGGCTGGCCAGTCAAAAGCGCAAACCTCAGACCTGGTCGATCGTTCGCTGCTGCGGGTCTGTGCCGACCCGGCCAACCTGCCGTTCTCAAGTGAAGATCGCAATGGTTTTGAGAACAAGATTGCCAATCTGATTGCAGACCGTCTCGACGTCCCTGTCGTTTATGAATGGTTCCCGCAGGCCACCGGTTTTGTGCGTCAAACCCTGGCATCCAGAAAATGCGACATCATCATGGGGTATGCGCAAGGCCATGAGCTGGTGCAGAACACCAATCACTACTATCGTTCATCCTATGTCATGCTGCATTTAGCCAACGGCAAGCTGGACGGCATTACCAGCCTGAATGATGAACGATTAAAGAGCAGCCGCATAGGTGTTACGGCCGGGACGCCGCCAGCAACCGTGCTGGCACTCAACAGGCTGCTGGGCAACATTGAGCCATACCTTCTTATGGTCGACCGCCGCCATGAATCGCCAGCTGAACAGATGGTCAGGGATCTCGAGTCCGGCAAGATCGATGTCGCGCTTTTGTGGGGACCGATCGGCGGCAACCTGGCAAAAAACTCGAAAGCCGATATCGCCGTGGTCCCCCTTGTGAACGAAACGAAAGGCCCGCGAATGGCCTTTCGCATCACATTTGGTATCAGGCGAGGCGAAATCGAATGGAAAAGAAAGCTCAACGAGCTGATCAAGGAGAATCAGCCCGAAATCAACAAGATCATGCTTGAGTTCGGCGTTCCCATCCTTGATGAGAACGATCAGCTGATCAAAGAGTAGCCTTACAAACCATGCACCGTCCCGTGCACATTGTCATTCTGCTGATGGCTATGGCTCAATCATCGCCTGTTTCAGCCCAGGCATTAGATGTCGATGAACCAAGCGGCTACAGGATGAAGGCATTTCGCGCCGACGTTCCAGACACACTGACCGGCGCAACTGTGGTCGACACGAGACAGGCAGAAAAACTCTGGCGGCAGGGCTCGACCGTTTTTCTCGATGTTCTGCCACGTCCGGTAAAACCAAACAATCTTCCCAAAGGCACAGTCTGGCGCGACAAGAAACGTGAAACCATTCCCGGCAGCTTCTGGTTGCCCAACGTTGGTTACGGTCGCCTGCATCCAACCATGCACGACTACTTCAAGAACCACCTTGAACGGCTCACTCAAAACGACTTGACCAGGCCGGTCCTGTTTTACTGCCTGGACAGATGCTGGATGTCATGGAACGCTGCCAAGCGGGCATTGGAGTACGGCTATTCTCATGTCTACTGGTACCCGAAAGGAACAGATGGCTGGTCGCTTGACGGGCTTCCGCTCGAAGAAAAGCTGCCGGAAGAATAGACGAACCTTATTCAAGATGATTAGCAATGGAACGTGCAATCGCAAAAACTCGCTGTTCCAGGATGACCGGCGACTCGCACACAAATGTCAGCGACTTTTCCCGATCGTGATGAATACGGCTCTGCCAACTCAGCTTCTGTTCAAGATCACGCCTTAGTTTCCTTTCGTCCTCGTTTGGCTCGGCCACCTTAAGGGCTGCCTTCAATTCGGCCCTGGTTTTGCCGATCGCCATTGCGAGAGATTTTTGCTTGCGGGTGTACTTTTCGATACCTGCCATAATCTGCTGGCGCTCCGCATTGATGAGGTCAAGAACACCAGCGAACAATGCAGTCAAATGCAAATCCTTGTCATCAGCTGCAACCGATGCCGCGTAACCCGCAATGAGCTTGTCGGCCTCGTCCAGCGAGGTTCGCCGCGCGGCCAGCCGTACTGCCAGGGCATTGACATCGCCATTGGTCTGCCAAAGCGATTTGGCAGCTTCGTTCACAGGCGGTCCCGCCCACATCATTCCCGCACTGAGCACGGGTATCTTTCGTTGCACACATGGCCAGCCCTCATCGGCATCCGATGCCGCATAGACCGGCGTCCAACAAACAATGGAAACCGCCAAGCCACCTATCAAGCACCAGGTTCGCAACATTCTAGCCAGCACCTCCCGGACCGCCACGCCGGGCGATCAGGCCTTTTGATGGATTATAGGCAAAGACCGCCAGCGCCATGAAGGTGACCGTACACCCGATTGCAACCAGCGCGGCATAAACGTTGAGCTGGCCGTACAGCGCAAAGCGGATCAATTCGACAGCATAGGTAAATGGATTGAACGCGCATAAATCATGCAGCAGCGGGCTGGATTCCTTCATCCGCCACAACGGATAAAGCGCAGAAGACATGAAAAACATTGGAAAAATAACAAAATTCATAATGCCTGCGAAATTTTCCAGCTGCCGGATCAATGAAGACAGGAGCAAACCAAGAGAACCAAACATCAGACCGGACAGTATCAAGGCAGGCAACACAGTCAGATACCCGATGAGAGGCGGCTCGACCTCCCAGAACCATGCGATAGCCAGGAACACATAAACCTGCGCAATTGAAACAATTGTGCCGGCAAGCAGTTTGGCGCTCAACAGGAACCATCTCGGATACGGGCTCACGAGCAACGTCCGCATCGTCCCCATCTCGCGATCATAGACCATCGCCAGCGAAGATTGCATGCCATTGAACAACTGGATCATGCCCACCAGCCCAGGCGTGATGTAAACCTCGTAAAGAACATAGGTCTCGTAGGGCTCAATGATCGACACACCAAGCACTGATCGGAAACCGGCTGCAAATATGAACAGCCAGACCAACGGCCTAACCAAAGCAGCGATGAAGCGGCCGCGTTGATGCAAAAACCGCAGACCCTCCCGCCACATGATTCCAAGCATGCAGCGCCAATAACCAGCCAGGCCATAGCTACCGGCGCGCACGGTCGTATTTTGTGGTGTCGACGTCACGCAGCTTCATTTTCCGCTGAACTCTGGTTGAGCCCGGCAAGCGAATTGAACGCGGCCTTCAGATCGTCCGCACTATTGTCTGCAACAATTTGACGGCATAGTCCCGATGCCAACACGTTGCCTTCATGAAGAACGACCACCCGGTCATCTTGTGCAATCTCCTCCATGAGATGCGTTGCCCAAAGCACCGCCAGACCATCTTCGTCAACCAGTCTTCGGACATGGCTGATAATGTCGCGGCGGGCACCGACATCAAGTCCAACCGTCGGTTCATCCAAAAGCAAAAGGTTGGGCTGATGCAGCAAGGCCCTGGCAATTTCTATGCGCCGCATCTGTCCGCCTGACAATGAGCGAACCTTCTCATGCGCCCGGTCCGACAATGCGACCCTACCGAGTTCCTGCATCGCTCTTTCACGGGCAAACCGTCCTGGCATCCCGTGCAGTGAGGCATGATAGGTCAAGTTCTGCAAAACGCTGAGCTCAGGGTCCAGCGTGCGGCTTTGAAAGACAACACCCAGTTGCTCCATCGCCTGCTTGGGGAAGCGCCGTACGTCATGGCCCATCACCATCACATGACCACTGGAATTATCGAACAGCCTTGTGATCAGCGAGAACAAAGTCGTCTTGCCAGCACCATTCAGTCCCAGCAACCCGCAGAACTCACCCTGCTCTATCGACAGGCTGACATTATCTAATGCCTGACGTTGACCGTAACTGTGGCTGACGTTTTTAATGTCCAGAGCGAGTGAGTTGGCAGCGTTCATTGGCGCGTTATATCTCGCTCGAGACTATTTGACGACAAATACAGCTGATTGAGAATCGCTCTTGGTGCCGGGGATCCGAAGCTTGAACGTACCAGGCCGGATCGTGACAAAGGTAATCGTCGCCTTGCCATCATCATCAAATTCCAGACTGCTCAACCCGAGCGGCCTGATCTCGATGTCATTGATCACCACTTCATTGATCCAGACATTGCGGAAAAAATCGGCCCCCTCCACCGCAAGCTCGGCAGAACCGTCTGACACAATATCAAGACTGTAGTATTTCCCCGACTGCAGCTCGTACGGGGCTGTGGTCATTGGCTGTCCGGACGCCAGCGTAATTGGCGCCAGCCGTTTCTTGCCAGTCAACAACCCGGCAAATCCTTCAGCAGTTGCCACACTGGCAGTCAATGGCAATGTAGCTGACAGCAATAGTCCAGCAAACAAACTCCCAATTCTCATCTTGGATATTCCCTTCATTACATTTTCACTCAATCACTCTTGCGAGGTGACAACACCCCAGGGAAACCTGCCGGTACGGATAGACTTGATGACCTTCAGTCTCTCAACATCGATGACTGAAATGTCATTCGATACGCCGTTGGTCGAAAACAGATGCTTCTGGTCCGGCGAGAAGGCAAGCTGCCAGACCCGTTGCCCAACAAGCAGGTATTTCATGATTTCAAACGTCTTGGCATTCACCACTGCAACGCGGTTGGCCGGGCCGAGCGCAATAAACGCCAGCGCCCCATCCTGGGTCACTTTGACGCCAACCGGCTGCAGCGCCTCTGGCGTTACACCCGGTACTTCAAACGTCAGTTTCTTGATAATCTTCCGGGTAGCCGGGTCAATGATGGCCACCGTCCCGCCAATTTCAGATGAAACCCAAAGCTGACTGCCGTCGTGCGAGAACTGAGCGTAGCGCGGCCGGGAGTCGACCAGTACATTATCAGTGAGCTCATAGGTCGTTGTATCAATGAAGTGTGCCATGTTGGTCGTCTCCGACGTATTCACAAGCACTTTGCCATCGGGGCTGATCCCCATGCCCTCAGGTTCCACCCCAACCGGCACTTCAGCCAGAACCTTGTTCGTGTTGATATCGACAACCGTCACCAGGTTATCGTCCTCATTTGCAATGTACAGCGGGTTGCCTGTCGGGTGCAGGATGAACAGCTCGGGATCGGGTCCTGAGGGCAACGTCTTAATCAGCTTCAATGTTACTGCGTCAAAAACCTGAACAGCATCGTCATCACTGGCGCAAACCAGCAGGTACTTGCCGTCCTTTGTCATGGTAATGCCGCGCGGCCGTTGACCGACATCCAGTGTTTGTTCCACTTTGAAACCGTCTGAGTTGATGACAGTGACAGTGTTGTCCTTCTCGTTTGACACATAGATCTTGTATGCGTCAGCCGGAACCACGGTCAGCGCCAAACTGGCCGCCACGCCAAGCGTTCTCAAAATTGCTCCGTTACCCATCGACATCTCCAGCAGAACGTTCTCAGTTTATCTTGCAGGTCGTTTCTTTCTTGTCCTGACCCATGGTATCGAGCACTGAAACCGGGTGCAGAAAACCATCTTGCGGGGAAACCGAAACCAGGGCTGTCGGCTGTATCAACAGGATCGGTTGACGCAATTGCCAGTTCCAATCGCGAAATGTAAGCGGTACGCCCTTGAAGCCGGCAAGTTCGAAATCCGTGCCCTTCAAATACTCAACCATCTTCGCAAAATCATTCGAGTTGGTCCTCGTTGCAGCTTCACCGATCGCCCTTATTGGTGCCCAGACCTGATAATCCTTTGCCCTCATGCGCCGCTTGTAGCGTTTGAAAAACCTGCTCTGCAGTTGAGCTGAACCCCATTGTTCATGCGTCCTGTGCCAGGTTGACGGGCTTAACCCTTGTGTCCCGGCAATCAGTTGCGGCTTCCAGGTCCGGTACATGAGATACTCACCGAATATGCCGATCTCATCGGCAACTATCAGCACATCATAGTCAAGATCCTGGGTGAAGCCTGGAACCTCGGCCTGGGCGGTCCGGCGTGCATCCGGGCCGAATTTCCACTGCTTTTCTGCAACAATCTTGCCGCCGAACTTGCGGGCAGACTGCTTGATCGATTCAGCAAACAGCGCATCGCGCTCCAGCGTTCCCGTCACAAGAAACCATTTGCGCCAGCGCTTTTTGACGAGATACTGGGCCAGGGCATCGGTGTACATCGCCCTGCTGGGCACGATATGCATCACGTTCCCACGACAGTCCTGCTGTCGCAGCCTGTTGTCGGTTGCGGTCGCATTTAAGAACAACAAGTCGCGCCCGGCGGCCTTGTCGGCCAACTTCAAAACCGTATCGCCAGCAACGTCAAGGACGATAAATTTGACCTCTTTCGCCGCAAGCTCCTCCATGGCCTTCACTGGATCATCGTTCTCGGCCAGGAAAGCTGTCTCCAGCAAAAACTCTTGCTTCATGAAGCGCCCCGTCGTGTTGTTGTCCCGGATTGAAATTTCTCCGCCCGCAATGCCTTCATTCTCGGGCGGAACGTCCAGGTTCGACAGGTTTGGCGGCGCTACGGACTGCTGCGATATGTAACCAATCTTGATACTGGCAACGTCATCAGCAGCGAATAAAGGCGGGCTTGCCAAAATCAAAAATGGAATAACCAGCATGCAAAACGTTATTGCTCCGGCCGATTTAATAATATTATTTAAAATACCATCCCGGTATGCAATGCTAAATTGCCAAAAATTCATTCTTATGAATTTATTATTATTCACAGGTCTGCGCAACGAACATTGAATCCCACATTTGCTTGAGCTGACAAGTATTGCGCAAATTCAGTAAACTGTCTACGCTCAATTCCAGTTGGACAAATGACGACAAGAGGATATCGACATGACGGCCACATTGGCCACATATCGCAGACCAGCGTGTGCGGTTGTGCAGCTTGCCGCCAGGTGCCGTTTCCTTGCCATCTTGTGTGGCTTTGTGATCGCCTGTCTTCCAGCACCGCTGCTGGCCAAGGACCTGCCCCGGCTTGTGCTTTTTGACATCGAATTGCACGACGCCAGCCATGAAGGCCAAATTGATGGTGTCCGTGAAGATCAATCTCGAAGATTGCAGAGATTGAATCTCGAAGCAGCCAAATTGTTCGAGAAGACCGGTTTGTATCAACTGGTCGATATCTCATCTGCCGCAGACGAGATTGAAAAACTCAAACCGCTGCGGCGATGCAACGGATGTGACTTGGACATCGCCAAAAGGTTCAATGCCGATTACGCTGTTCTCGGATTCGTTTACAAAGTTTCCAACCTGATTCTGGAAATTCACCTTTACTTGCGCGATGCCAAGACTGGTGCGGTCATCAATCACATGCATACAAACATACGCGGCAACACGGACGAGTCGTGGCTTCGTGGCCTTCGCTGGTTGATCAAGAATCGCCTTAAGCCAAATGAATAGGGCCACATGAAGACATTGCGCCGATGGTTTTGTCAGCACGCATTGATCGTGTTGATCCTCGCTGGAGGTTTGCAAAACAGCCCGGCAGCCGAAACACCCGAGCTCAAAATCGCCGTGTTGAAGTTCGGCACTGTGAACTGGGTAATGGATGTCATCAAACATCACGGCCTCGACCATCAAAACGGTTTCGACCTCAAGGTGCTCGGGCTGGCATCCAAGAACGCGACCACCGTTGCCTTTCTTGCCGAAGACGTGAACATGATCGTCACGGACTGGTTCTGGGTCTTGCGTCAACGTTCGCAAGGCAATGACGTGGTCATCATCCCATACTCAGCCGCGCTCGGTGCCGTCATGGTCGCGGCCGACAGTGGCATAACCAAACTGGAGCATCTGCAAGGCAAGCGAATTGGTGTTGCCGGCGGCCCGATCGACAAGAGCTGGTTATTGCTGCGCGCCTTCAGCCTGTCCAGAAACAACATAGACCTGGCGGCAACGGCAGAACCTTTATATGCCGCACCACCCCTTCTCAATGAGCAGTTGATGTCCCGGCGGGTCGATGCAATCCTGAATTTCTGGCCCTATGCAGCCCGGCTAGAGGGCGCCGGCTATCGACGGCTGGCAAGTGTCAGTGATCTGATGCAGCAAATGGACATGACGGTCGCCGCCCCGTTGATCGGGTTCACTTTCACGCGCCGCATGGCTGGCGAACGACCCGAGTTGATAAAAGGATTTGTGGCGGCCGTGGCGGTAGCCAGCGAACTGCTGCAGACATCCGATGGCGAATGGAAACGACTAAGGCCGCTCATGAAGACCAAGAGCGATAAAGAGTTTGTGGCGCTCAGGGACCGATACAGGGAAGGCATACTTACATCGTGGACGAGCGAACATAAGCTGGCCGCTGAACGGTTGTTTGATGTATTGAAGTCCGTCGGCGGCGATAAGTTGACCGGTAAGGGCACGCGCTTCGACCCCGCCATGTTCTGGCCTTGACGACGACAAGGACCCCCCGGCTTGAAACCGCAATCCAACATCCTCCGGTCCGCAGGCTGGTCAGCGCTATCGTTGATCTGCCTGACCGCGGCTTGGTGGGGTGCAGCGCTG
>JABDJG010000061.1 GCA_013002595.1 Hyphomicrobiales bacterium
CATGTACAATTGGCATAGGCCCCATGGCGGGATAAAATATCAAACACCAATCAGTGTCCTATGTATGAACCGGGACAACCTATTGAGGTTCCACAGCTAGTCTCGTCACTCAGCGTGTCTGCCGGTCCGGAAGAATGTATCGATATCGGGGTCGGATATGGCCTGTTCGAGATAATCGAACTGCCCGGTGGTCGCCAGTTGTTCCGCTGCCTGCTTGAGCACGCCGAAACAGGTCCGCGCCAGACTGCCACCGGTGCTGATCCGCCTGACGCCGAGATCACCAAGCTCGGCGACGCTAAGGCGCGGTTCGGCCAGGCCGGCCACCATGCTGAGCGGCGCATCGACATCGCGCACGAAATTCCTGATGTTCTCAGCCCCCGCCAATCCCGGGACGAAGACACAGTCAGCGCCGGCCTCAACGTACCGGTTACACCTGTCGACAGCCTGTGCATAAGCCTGTGGAAGATCTGTGCAGAACACTTCGCAGCGCCCGGTCAGCGTAAACGGGATCCCGCTTGCATCGCCGGCCTCGCGCGCCGCACGAATACGCTCGACCGCCAGGCCGATCTCATAGAGGGGCTCTGCCGGGTCGGCGGTCCAGTCCTCGATGCCACCGCCAACCATGCCGCGGGCAATCGAACCGGTGATGGTGGCGGCAACCGCCTCAGGCTCATCGCCGTAACCGTTTTCCAGATCGCCCGACACCGGCACAGCAACCGCCGTCGCGAGGTCGCCGTAGGCATCCAGCATCTCATCGCGGGGTATCTCCAGTACCCAGTCCCGGCGTCCGCGAGACCAGTTTACGCCGCCACTGGTTGTCGCAATCGCCTGAAAACCGGCCGCTTCCAGAAATTTGGCGCTGCCGGCATCCCAGGCATTGGGCATGACGAATATACCGTCTGCCTCGTGCAGACCCTTGAACGCCAGGGCTTTGTTCTCTTGTGATGTCACTGTCCGAATATCCCTGTCTGTTTGCCGTCGATGCTGGTCAGGTTCTTGCGCTGCCAATATTCGTTCTGCTGCTGCTCGCTCATTTCCGCATAGAATGGCAACAGTTCATCGGGGCCGCGCTCACGCCGAAACTCCAGCACCGGAACACCGGTCCCGCACGATGTCGTCACCAGATCGATGCGCACATCGATCACCTGCCGTGCACCGGCCAACGGGTCAAACAGTCCGGCCAGCTCCGGCCAATCGTCATCGTGCGGGTGGATAACCGTGCCATGGCCATATACCCGCAGGATCAGTGCATCGCCATCAAAGGCGCAGAACATCATGGTGATCCGGTCGTGCTGCTTGAGGTGCGCGGCGGTTTCATTGCCGCTGCCGGACAGGCTCAGCCACACAATCCGGTCATCACCAAGAACCCTGAGACTATCCAGCCCCTTAGGTGACAGGTTAACCCGGCCATCCCGGTCAGCGGTCGCCACGAAAAACAGCTTCTGGTCGTCGATGAATTTCGTGAACCGCTTGTTCAGCTTGGTGAACTTGCCAGCCATGGCTCCTCCATTTCATTTGTTGGAGGTCACTCTACCAGCCCCGTACTGACAGCATCATGTCAGGAGTTACTGCCGCCCGCCATCGGTGAACTGCAGTTTGGCAAGCCGGGCATAGAGCCCGTCCTTCTTCATCAGCGCCGCATGGCTGCCCTCGGCAACCACCTTGCCGGCATCCAGAACGATGATCCGGTCGGCATTGCGCACGGTCGCCAGCCGATGCGCGATGACCAGTGTCGTGCGGTTGGTGATCAGCTGATCGAGCGCCTCCTGCACCAGCGTCTCGCTTTCCGCATCAAGGGCGCTGGTTGCCTCATCGAGCAGCAGGATCGGCCGGTCGGCAAGGATCGCCCGGGCAATTGCAAGGCGCTGGCGCTGGCCGCCCGACAAGGTCACGCCGCGCTCGCCGACGGCTGTGTCATAGCCCGCCGGCAGCCGGTCCGCGAATTCATCGACGCGGGCCGCCCGGGCCGCCGCCATGACATCGTCAGGCGATGCATCGGGCCGGCCAAATCGGATGTTGTCCAATACTGAGCCGGAGAACACCACGGTATCCTGCGGCACGATGGCGATGCGCTCGCGCAGCGCGAGCGGATCAACCTTGCGCACATCCACACCGTCCACCTCAACACCACCGCCGGAGGTATCGTAAAACCGGAGTATGAGGTTGAAGATCGACGTCTTGCCGGCCCCGGATGGTCCGACAATCGCAACCGTCTCGCCCGAAGCGACCGAAAAACTCACATCATGCAACGCCCGGTCATCGGGACGCGTTGGATAGGCAAATTCGACATTGCCGAACTCAACCGTTGCCGGTGCCGGATCGGGCAGCGCCACCGGGATCTCCGGTGCCTTGATCTGCGGCTCGCTGTCGAGCAGCTCCGACAGGCGTTCAGCCGCCCCCGCCGCCAGTTGCAACTCGCCCCATACTTCCGACAACGAACCCATGGCGCCGGCAGCAAAGGCGGCATAGAGCACGAACTGGCCAAGCGTTCCTCCGGTCATCCGGTCGGCCAGCACCTCCTGGGCGCCGAACCACAGCACCATGACCACCGAACCAAAGGCGATGAAGATGATCGCCGCGGTCAGGAATGCCCGTGCCTTGGTGCGCACCTGGGCTGCATCAAAGGCAGTATGGGTTGCATCGGAGAACTGGCCGGCGACATTGGCCTGCTGGCCGAACGCCTGCACCGTTGTCACCGCGCCCAGCGTTTCCTGCGCCATCGCCGCGGATTCGGCCAGCGTATCCTGCGCCAGCCGCGACAGCGCCCTGACCTTGCGCCCGAAGATCACCAGCGGCAGCACGATCAACGGCAGCGCCAGTAGCGTGAGACCGGACAGCGTGGGGCTAGTGATCACCATCATCGCTACCGAGCCGATCAGCATCACCAGGTTGCGCAGGGCGACCGAGGCCGATGACCCGAACAGCGATTTGATCTGCGTGGTGTCCGCCGTCAGCCGCGACATCACCTCGCCCGAACGCATGATCTCAAAGAACGACGAACTCAGCGACATCAGCTTGCCGAAGACCGCATCGCGCAGATCGGCGACCACCCGCTCGCCAATCCAGGTCACGAAATAGAACCGCGCCGCGCTGGCCAGCGCCAGAAGGCCGACCACGAACAGCATCATGGTGAAATACTGATCGATGAACCCGGCGCTGGCGCCGGAGAACCCGTGATCGATCACCCGGCGCACCGCCAGCGGCACCGCCAGCGTCGCTCCCGCCGCCAGCACCAGCGATACCAGCGCCATAAGCAATCTGCCGCGATAGTGCAGAACCAGCGGAAACAGACGCGTCAGCGGCTGAAGATTGGAACTCTTCGGCCGCCGCTTGGGATCGCTTTCAACACCATTGCCTTTTGCAGGCTCATTCATGAACGCTTTTCCATCCGGACAAAATTCAGTCTATCGTTTAGGGCCTCGCAAATGCGAACACCAGCCCCAAACGAGGCTTGCAGCACGGCCCCGTGTCCTGTATAGAACCGCGACGAATTCCGGCAAGACGCTGCAAACCAGCGCCCGGTGGCCAGGATCGAGCGGCAAACCGCGATCCGGCACAACAAATTGAGAGAATGACCATGAAGTCCGATATTCATCCTGACTACCACACGATCAAGGTCGCCATGACCGATGGTACGACCTTTGAGACCCGCTCCACCTGGGGTGCTGAAGGCGACACGCTGACACTGGACATCGATCCAACGTCGCACCCGGCCTGGACCGGCGGTGGCCAGCAGCTCGTCGACCGCGGCGGCCGCGTGAGCCGCTTCAACAAGAAATTCGGGTTCCTGCAGAAGTAATACCAACGGCAGCAATTATTGCCCCTACGCTTGTTCGCATGCGAGCGGACCTCAGAACAAAAAAGCCCGGCATCGCTGCCGGGCTTTTTTGAATCTGAGATCGGACCTTATATCAAGGGTCGTTGGTATTACTTCTGGCTGGCTGAGAAAATCTCCTGCAGCTTGCCAACCTGATCGCCGACCGGGTTGTCGCTGTCGCCGGTAATCTCGGATCTTTCGTTGATCATCTGGTCAAGCCGCAAAACCCGCTGATGCAGAGTCAGGCTGCGGTCAACCAGGTCCGTGAGGCTGTCCGGCAGTTGGTCGCCACCGCTGAGCTCGCTGCCGGGGCCGATTTCTTCCAGGTTGATACGGGTCTTTTCCTTCACCGCATCATCTTCGCTGAGCTCGCCGGCACTGACCGCGCGCTGCAGCAGCAGCCATGATGCCAGCTGCATCAGGCGTGTGGTCAGGCGCATGCTTTCGGTTGCATAAGCAATCGAGCCATGCCGGTCGAGCGTCCGCGCATCCTGGCGTCCTGGGCCATCAAGGTAGTTGGCGGTTTCCTCGACCAGGCTCATACCTTCCTGGAACACCTTGTTGAACTGCTCCGACGTGGCGAACCGCGCCATGAAATCAATAAGTGTCTCGGTGTTGGTATCGGGCTGCCGTGCGCCAAAATCTGTCATCTGTTACCTCTTTACCGTTTGCCCGCGTGTCACTCCAGGTCTGCGCCTGTTGGGGTCAAATTGATGCAAATGTCTAACTCATCCATCAACTGAGCAATTCCGATGCCAAACAGGCACCGCCCATTTTTCAACTTGCCAAATCCTCAGCCGCACTTTGTGTGAAACATTATCGACCCAAAATCAATATAGCGCATGATTCTATCGGGGCAAAAAAAAGGAGCCGCAGAAAACTGCGGCTCAAAGTCTAACAGGGAGGCGTCAAACAGAGTGACAGGAGCCACTCGTTTCAATCCAGCGAACTGGATTACTCATTCAAGATAGGGGAAAGGCAGTTACCAAATGGTTAACGGGATTCAATTTGATTCAAATCTTACATATTTGAGAAAGCATCTATAAATAATTTGCCCCAATTTCAACCAGTTAATGCCTAACAGAATGTTTCACAACTGTTTGAAAAAACTCTCCGCAACGGAAAGGCTGGACTGTTTCGAGCCGATATCGTCGCGTATCCGCGCAATCTCGTTCTCCAGCATTTCGATGCGGTGTTCCAGTTCCTCGACCGATAGCATTGACAGGTCTTCGCCGATCACGATATCGGCAGGTTTGGCGATGCGTTCCTCGTCTTCCACAACAATTCTCCCCTAACAAGCTGTCACTTGCCAGTTTGCATCGTGATCTGTAGAGCATCAAGACCCCACAACGAACCTTTCAGGAGCATCCATGAGCGACGTCCCGGCCAAGATGACAGCCATCAGCATCGAGCAACCAGGCGGACCCGAAGCGCTGGTCCCCATCGAGATCGACGTGCCCGTGCCCGCGCCCGGAGAACTCCTCATCAAGGTTGCCGCTGCCGGGGTCAACCGGCCTGACGTGCTGCAGCGCCAGGGCGGCTACCCGCCGCCGCCCGGCGCCTCTGAAACGCCGGGGCTGGAGATCGCCGGAACCGTTGTGGCAAGCAGCGCACCTGCAAAGCGTTTCAAGGTCGGCGACGAGGTCTGCGCCCTGGTGCCCGGTGGCGGCTATGCCGAATATTGTGTCGTTGCCGAAAACAACGCCCTGCCGGTCCCGGCCGGCCTCAGCCTCGTTGAAGCTGCCGGCATCCCCGAAACCTTCTTTACCGTGTGGACCAATGTCTTCGAGCGCGGCGGCCTCAAGCCCGGTGAAAGCTTTCTCGTTCACGGCGGCTCGAGCGGCATCGGCACCACGGCCATTATGCTGGCCACCGCCTTCGGCGCCCGCACCTTTTCAACCGCCGGTTCGCCCGACAAATGCGCCATATGCGAACAGCTTGGCGCCGAAATCTGCGTGAACTACCGCGAGGCCGATTTCGTCGAGACGATCCGCGAAGCGACCGGCAAGCGCGGTGTCGATGTTATTCTCGACATGGTCGGCGGCGACTACATCGCCCGCAATATCAAACTGGCGGCGCCTGATGGCCGTATCGTATCCATCGCCTTCTTGCAGGGCTCAAAGGCTGAAGTCAATTTCATGCCGGTCATGCTCAAACGCCTGACCCTCACCGGCTCGACGTTGCGTATCCGCCCGGTCGAGCAAAAGGCCGCCATTGCTGCGGCGCTGGAAGAAAAGGTCTGGCCGTTGATGGCAGACGGCAAGCTCAAACCCATCATCCACAAGACCTTCCCGCTGAAAGACGCAGCATCGGCGCACGCCCTGATGGAATCGAGCGAGCACATCGGCAAGATCATTCTGAAAGTCTAGCGTTGGAAGACGGCACCGGCCCGCTCCCCCGACCAATACGAGGGTACCCTATGGGTGGTTGGGCGG
>JABDJG010000062.1 GCA_013002595.1 Hyphomicrobiales bacterium
ACTTTGGACTGTTTCAGTCCAAAATCATCGTGATCTGTAGGATTTGACAGGATTGGCCCATCTTCAGGCCTGTTCGTCGTTGAATATGCCAGCATGTCCTTCCTCCTCACACACCTAAATCTGGACCAATCCTGTCAAACCATCGCCACAACCTAGTTCCCCACACACCCTAGCCGGGCGACAGCAACGATGTGATTGAGCACATAGCTGACATTTACCGAAGCAGCGCCTGCATCCATTAGAAGCTTTTGCAGGGTCTTGCCGGTGAACAGCTGGATATGCTCGGGATTGTCGTCATCTTTGGAGGGAACCGAAGCCACGACAAAACGCGATGCGAGGCGCACGGCTTCACGGGCCAGACCGGCAGGATCGTGTTGATGCTCCAGCACCTCAAGCACCGTCACAACATCATATGCGTCATCTGCCAACGGCACGCAGGAGGCATCGCACTGCAACACGGTGAGACGATCGATGCCGCCATCGCGGACCGCTTGCAGGTGCGCTGCGCGTCTTTCGTCCTGCTCAACGGCAGTGACCTCAAGCCCGGCAAACTCATCGAGCAGCGGCCACAGGAACACGCCCCGGCCGGTGCCGATGTCGAGCAGGCTCGACGGCGCAATGCCGCGCAGCGCACCGATCACGGCGGTTACCCGCGGCAGGCCCATGGTTCGCTTGAACCGGTGCAGTTTCAGACCCTGCCCACGGCCGAAGGCAAGCAACTCATCCGAATGCAGGTTGGCCGTCAGATCGGGGAAGTTCCCGCGAACATATGCGGCCGCCAACTCCGGATAGAGATGTTCGGCGGCAAACTGGTCGGCAGATGTATTTTTGTTGCTGGATGTCACGGGCTGGTCGGCAATCTGTCATGTTCAGCACCGAAGACAATCGGCGGCATTGAGCGGCAACTTAAACGGTGCCAATTCGAGCCGCAAGTTGCTCACCACAGGCGCGACAGTCCTATGACGCCGTGACAGCCTCATCGTCTTTCCAGACCCAGCTGCCGATCAGGCAGTGGGCATTGCCCTCGTCGTCATACAACGGCAGAAGAAGGCGGCTGAACTCGACCGGCGGGGCGCCAAAAACGCCGTTGATCCGTTGCCAGTAATGCGGTTCTCCGGTCTCCAGCACCGCCTGGTAGACCGCGATCATGCGATCGAGCACCTTCGGGTAGAGGGTTTGCGAATAAAGCTTACCTTCGAGTTGTTGGCCGGTGTGGCGGAAGTGCGCCGGTCCGACGCGGACATGTTTCAGGTCCAGGCCGCGATCGTCAGATCGCACCAGTTCAATCAGCATCATTCCGGGGTGCTCATCAACCAGTTCGTCGAACGACAGATCGTGTTGTGTCGGTGGATGGTGATCGGCTGTATTTTGCCAGTATTTCAGCAATACAACGAGTCTATCAGGCGCGTCATTGGGCAATGTGTACATTATTGATACCCGCGAACCTGTCGTTGCCTGTCGTTGACCGATCTTGGGAATTTTATCAATAATTTTTGCAGGCAGCTTTGACCGACTGCGCTAAACTATATACCAATGGCGCCAAAAGTTGATCATTGAACATCTAATGACCCAGCGATCAGATATCGTAACGTTAGCCGACCAATTCCAAATATTGGCTTCGCTTGGGCGGGACCTGCGGGATTATTGTGCGCCGCTGGGGATCGATCTGGACGCAATCGCCAAGCCTTTGCAAATTGACACCGATTGCTTCGAGGATTTCGAAGCAAGGGTAAGTTTCGACAGCTTCTGCCGGCTTATGGAAGCTCTTGCCGTGATTTCCGGCGATGAAACTTTCGGCTTGAAATTCGGGCGATTTTCCAAACCCAGCGGTACCGGACCGTTCGGCTTTGGCCTCAGCAACGCGCCGACCTTCAGGGACATGCTGACTTTTTACGCAAAATACGTCCGGATCATCGCCGACCTGGACGTCTTCAATGCGACAATCGAAAAGAACCGCATTGCCATCGAATGGACCCACTCGCCCCTGATTACCCAGTGCGAGCAGTTCGTGGATTACAGTGCTGCGACCGCCTTGCGGCTGTTTCAGTTTCATGCCGGACGGCCATTTACAGTGCTTGAAGCTCGGTTCGAACGCCGGGAGCCACGCGATAAAACCCCGTACAACGACCTTTTTTCACGAAATATCCGGTTTGGCGCCGAGATCAACGAACTGGTGCTGCCAGGCGATGTGCTGGACAGTGTGAACCCTTCAGCAGACAGGGTCATGTTTGATTTCATGGCACAAAAGTGTGAGGCCATCACACAGAAACTCAACCGGAAAAAGGACATCATTACGATGCTCAAGGAGGAGTTCATCCAGACCATGGCCAAAAATGATCGCGCAATCGCGGACATATCGCGCCGGCTGGGTATGAGTGAGCGCACCTTGCAACGGCGATTGAAGGAGGCTGGTAGCAGTTTCTGGGAAGTCTACGAAAACACCAGGGACGAATTATCGCTACGCCTTTTGAAAGATACCGACCTGTCGTTGGAGGAAATCAGCCATCAGGTAGGTTATTCCTCTCAAAGCGCTTACTCGCGCGCCGTGAAGCGCTGGCACGACATGTCGCCTTTGCAATTGCGCCGGCATCTGCGAGCACACGCTTGAACGGCCCGGGCCCGTTTTCCGGCAGTTCTTGATGGCTTTCACCAGTGGCGCACCGTCAACCTATTTATGGCGCCATTGGGACATGCCTTATCGGCAGCTTTCAAACTATACAGTGCCGCGGTTCGCCAAGCGCGAATACCGTTGGCGCATCCAATAAAATTGATTGGCCGTTCCAGCTGAAGGTCCGAGGCCGAAAGCCGTAGTAGTCTGACTAATCTATTCTGACCCTTGGTTGGATTAACTGCCAACCAAGCCTGTAACCTGAATACCAGACCGTCGGGGCACGACACATGAATAAAACGACCAAGGACTCCAATTCGTCGAAGTCGTACACAATCACACAATTGTGCAAGGAGTTCGATGTAACACCAAGGACGTTACGGTTCTACGAGCAACGCAAGCTTTTGGCGCCCAATCGGTGCGGCGAGACCAGGGTCTTCAGCTATCGCGACCGGGCCCGGCTGCAACTCATCCTGCGCGGCAAACAGTTCGGATTCACGCTTGCCGAGATCAAGGACTTCCTCGATCTTTATCAATCAGACGGCGACAACACCTGGCAGCTTTCAACCGCGCTGCCGAAACTACAGCGTCAGCTGGAACGCCTGCACCGCGAGCGTCTGGAGCTTGACGAGGCCATTACCGACCTTGAGCGCAGCTGCGATGAGGTCGCTGAGAGCCTGAACCACTAATTTTGTCGAGGGACCGGGGGCAACGGACAGTCATGACGAGGACTGTCCGACCGGGGGCGTGAGGCGCGTTAGGACGAGATCGATTGCGAAGAGCGGGGGCACTACTTCGCGGGATCTTGTTCTGGCCGCCGCACACGCCCATCCCCAAGAACGCAGGCCGGGGCAGCCAGGGCAAAATCCGACCTCTTAAACTGAGGCACCATTGGGTTTTGCTCTGGCAGGCAGCGCGGCAGTAACTCCGTATAAGAATGAAGCGCTCCCGGGTCCGAACGGTTAGCAAATCATTGCCGCGTTCTCAGAAATACGGGGGGTCGGCTTGACGGCATCTTAGAGTCTGTCCGGTAAGTTGAGCGGGTTTTGTGAGACGAATAACTTAAGGAACGTTGCCATGCGGACGAAACTGCAAAGCAACCCGGAACTTAAACAGGTTGAAGGCTATATGGACCAGTATCAGCGTCCGTCGTGCCGGCCACTGCAGAGCACCGAAGAGCTCCGCGAAGCGCTTGGCCCCGGTACAACGCAACTGCTGCAGGTTCTAAATCAGCTTTAGCCGACGGCTACCAGGTTGATGGCAGGCTTTGGCGCCGCCAGCTGTCAGATCACCTCATCGCCGGCGGACGGCACAATTGCCCTTCGTGCAACGCCCTGAGTTTCCTCAGTCGACCACACGCTTTTCCCAACTCAACCCAAGATTTCGCTGTTTTTGTCCTTTTGGTGTAAATTCAGCCGATGAGCACCGTGGACCTAAGCAATCTTTTGCTCGCTTATCTGGCGTTTGCGCTGATGATCATCAGTCCTGGCCCCAACAACATGGCAGTCATTGCAACCACTGTCGCCTATGGCCGGCCGGCAGGTACAGCTGTCGCGTTTGGCATATCCAGCGGATCGTTCACCTGGGCCGTTTTGACGGCCGCCGGTCTATCGGCAATTCTCGCGCAAACAGCCGGTGCGCTGATGGTCATCAAGATCGCCGGTGGGCTCTATCTGTTGTGGCTCGCCATCAAATCCCTGCGGGCTGCTGTTCAAGGGCCAGGCGAAATCAACAAGGCCGGACCCGGTCATGCCGAAAACAGCAGGTCGCACTATTTGCGCGGCTATATTCTGCAAATGACCAATCCCAAGGCGGCGTTGACATGGATTGCCATCATTTCGGTCGGGCTGAATGCCAATGCAAACTGGCCGTCTTTATTGCTTTTGATCGCTGGCACGAGCGCCCTGGCGGTCATCGTCCACTGCAGCTACGCCGTTTTGTTCTCGGGTCAACGTGTCGTGGCGGTCTTTCAAGGCCTGCACCGCTGGGTGCATGGGTTTTTCGCAGCGTTTTTCGGGTTTGCTGCCTTCAAACTGCTGACCAGCCGGTTGTAAGATCAGCGCCAGACAGGGGAACCGCAGAACAGCATGGCCCGGTCAAATGATTCACAATGAAGGCAAACCGCTTTAAGATCATGCTTTGGTTACCTTGGCAGCCTCTTCGTCAACCAGCGCTCTTTCATACCCGGTCAAAACCTTCTGAGGCTGATGCTCGGACTCTTCTATCTCATCCAGATCGTGGTGGCAGGCAATTTGGTGACCCTTGGCATGCTGACGGATCGGCGGTGCTTGCGTGTCGCACACCCCGTCGATCTTGAGTGGGCAACGGTTGAAGAACGGGCAGCCAACCTCGGTAATCTCGACCGCACCCGCGATACCGGCTGCCGCCTCGCGGGTCTCCATGGTGTCTTCCAGCCAGCCGACGCGCATTTCCGGCACGGAGGTAATGAGCAGCCGGGTGTAGGGGTGGAACGGCGGCGACAACACTTCATCAACCGGTCCCTGTTCGACGACACGGCCGGCATAAAGGACCACGATTTCATCGGCGAATGAAGAAACCGTCGACAGATCGTGGCTGATGAAGACAAAGGAAACACCGGTTTCCTTGCGCAACCGCTCAAGCAGCTTGATGACATTTGCGCCAACGATCGTGTCGAGCGCCGAGGTGACTTCGTCACACAACAAAACCTCAGGGTTGGCAGCAAGACCGCGCGCCAGGTTGACCCGCTGTTTTTGCCCCCCTGACAGTTCGGCTGGTTGGCGGCCCTCAAACTCCGGCGGCAACTCAACCATGCGCATAATGTCCAAGACTTTTTCGCGGCGTTCGCGCCCGGTGATGCCCTGATAGAAGGTCAGCGGGCGGCCAATAATATCGCCGATCGTTTGCCTGGGGTTGAGCGCCGTGTCCGCCATCTGAAACACAAACTGGACCAACTGCAGTTCATCACGCGCACGGTCCTGCAGGGCGGGTTTGAGAACGTTGCCATCCAGCAAAACCTCTCCTTCAGACGCCGGCAGCAGACCTGCCATGACCCGGGCAAGGGTCGACTTGCCGCAACCGGACTCGCCGATCACGCCGACGACATGGCCGCGTTCGACGGACACGTTGATGTCGCGCAGCACTTTGACAGCGGGCTGACCGTTGGCGCCCCGTCCATAACCCGCCGAGACATTCTTGACCTGCAGGGCCGGCACGTCACGCATGTGCTCCTTGGACGTGGCAATGCCCTGTCCGGCCTCCGGCGATGGCCGCACCGCAGCCATCAACCGTTTGGTGTAGGCGTGCTTGGGTCTGTTGATAATCTCCTCGACCGGCCCTTGCTCCATCACCTCGCCGCTGTAGAGCACGACAATGTGGTCGGCGATCTGGGCGACGACAGCCAGGTCGTGGGTGACGTAAATCGCCGCTGAACCCTCTTCCTCGATAACCTTCTTGAACGCCTTGAGCACCTCGATCTGGGTGGTCACATCGAGTGCCGTGGTTGGTTCATCGAGCACCAGCAAGCTGGGCTTTTCAACCAGGGCCATGGCGGCCATCAGGCGTTGCAGCTGGCCACCGGAGACCTGATGCGGATAGCGGCCACCGATCCGGTCGGGATCGGGAAGCTCCAGAGCGTTATAAAGCTCTTCGGCGCGAATGTTGGCTGCTTCCTGGCTCATCTCGCCGTGAAGCACGGCCGATTCAGTTACCTGCTCACCAATCTTGAGGGCCGGATTGAAGGTCGCGGCTGCGCTTTGCGCCAGATAGGCGACGTGCTCACCGCGGCGCAACCGCTTTTCCTCAGCATCGATGGTGATCATATCCTTGCCAAGCAGCAAGGCCTCACCGCCGGAAAAGTGCAGGCCCGGCTTGGTATAGCCGAGAGAGGCCAGCGATATGGTCGTCTTGCCTGATCCGCTTTCGCCGATCAGCGCGACCACTTCACCGGGATTAACGTCAAAGCTTACGCCCTTGACGATCGGTATGGGCGGTGCATCCCACGGCCGGGCTTCAATCTTCAGGTCACGGCATTCAAAGATTGGCTGTTTCTTGGACATCAGGACATCTTCCCTGCAAGACTGCCGCCGGCTTGGGCGGAAATATCATCAACGATCAGGTTGATCGCAATTGTCAGGCTGGCAATCGCCAGCGCAGGTGCCAGTGGCGCCAGAGCACCGCCGCCAAGGCCGTTGCCCAGCCCTTGCAGGTTAGCGCGCACCATCGAGCCCCAATCAGAGATCGGCGGTTGTACGCCAAGACCGAGGAAGCTGAGTGTCGAGATGAACAGGATGACGAAGACCAGACGCAGGCCAAAGTCGGTTGCCAGCGGCATTGCCGCATTCGGCAGCACCTCCTTGGAGATAATCCACCATAACCCCTCGCCCCGCGCACGGGCCGCCTCAACGTAATCCTGCACCATGATGTCCTGGCCGAGCGCCCGGGCGATGCGGAACACGCTGGCGGCATAAATGACACCGGCGAGCAAGATGAGCATCGGAATTGAAGACCCGAATGCAGCAATGACGATCAGTCCAAGCATGATGTTTGGAAACGATAGAACGGCATCGACCATGCGGCTCAATGCGGCATCGGTCCAACCACCGGCGACAGCTGCGGCAATGCCCATGGTTATGCCGATGCTGTAGGCAAGCAGTGTCGCGATAAAGGAAATCCCGATTGTGGTGCGGGCGCCCCACATGATGCGCGAAAGGATGTCACGGCCCAGATAGTCCGTGCCAAGCCAGGCCTGGCTGCTGGGCAGCATGAAGCTTGGGTCATCGATTGGATTGCCGGCAAGATCGTCTTCAATGAAGAACGCTTCATGGTAGGGTGCGATGTAGGGACCCACGATTGCGATGAACACCCAAAAGGCGACAACCGCGACACTGATCTTACCTACCCAGGACAGTCTCAGGCGGGTCTTGGGCGGCGCATCGGGCAACTCATCATAGATACTGGAATCGACGTCCGGGCTGGTGTTTGTTGTATCGGTCATTTTGGATGCCTTAGGCGCGGGTTGGAGACGATCGAGGCGATGTCGGCGATCAGGATCAAAACCACATAAGTGGTGCAGAAGATCATGCCGCAGGCCTGTACAAGCGGGATATCGCGGGTTTGCACGCCATCGACCATGAGTTTGGCCAGGCCGGGATAGGCAAAGATCGTTTCAATCACCACGACACCGGAGACCAGGTACGCCAGATTGAGCGCGATAACGTTGACGATCGGGCCGATGGCATTCAGCAGGGCATGGCGCAAAATGATGCGCTTGCGCGGGACACCCTTGAGAATTGCCATTTCAATATAGGGCGAACCCATAACGTTGAGTATGCCGGCACGGGTCATGCGGATCATCTGCGCTGAAACGACAATAACCAGCGTTCCGATCGGCAAAGCCAGGACGTAGACGGACTTCCAGAAACCCTCGCTGCCGCTCAGGTATGAAACGGCGGGCACCCAGCCGAGCTGGACCGCCAAAAACAGGATCAGGAAAATGGCGACGAAGAAATCCGGCACCGCGATCAGGCCCAGAGTGCCCGATGTGATGACCCGGTCGATGAGCCGGCCAGGGAACATGGCAGCGATCAGGCCAAGTACGACCGACAGCGGTACGGAAATCAAAGTGACAATCGCGGTCATGAACACCGTGTTGCCGATACGGTTGCCGATCAGGCTTTCGATCGTTGCACCACCAGCCGCCGATATGCCGAGATTTCCGATGAGAAGATTGCCAATCCAGCTGAAATACTGGACGGGTAACGAGCGATCGAGGCCGAGTTCCTTACGAAGGGCAGCAAGTGATTCAGGCGTTGCCTGCTGGCCAAGACGAATTTGTGCCGCGTCGCCAGGCAAAACCTGCGTCAGTATGAATATGAAAACAGACACCACCCAGATCAGAACAAGTCCGATCAAGATGCGTCGCAACACCATTTGCCACATCAGGCACACCCCTCCCCGCGGTTGCTCAATTGCCTACCGTCTTCACTGCCAAGCCGCAGTTGCTTCTTGAATGAGCCGCTTTGCGTTGGCCAGCTTGCCATGATGGCGGTAAGGGCTGTATCAGCCCGCCCGACAAGGACGGGCTGATACAAGTATTGTGTTATTCGTACGCTTACGCGTCGTCTCTCCAGATGTACTCCGGCCATTCCATGCCACCGAAGGCAGCAATCGGAACGCGCGGGAAGCCTTTGATGATCTTGGCTTTCGCATCGACATAGGCTTTGTGCGTCGCGATCAACGAGCCTGCGCCTTGTGAGCACAACTTCTGGGCTTCGCAGTTCATCTCGTGGCGCTTGCCGGCATCGAGCTCGGCACGGGCCATGGCGAGCAACTGGTCGAAACGCTCGTTCTTCCAACTGGTCTCGTTCCACGGTGCATCCGATTTATACGCCAGCGTCATCATGATGTTGGCGCTCGGGCGCATGTTCCAGGACGAAACGTTCATCGGCTGTTTCATCCACACGGCGCCCCAGTAGCCATCGTTCGGTACCTTCTTGATCTGCAGATCGAACCCGACCTTGGAGCATTCGCGCTGCAGCATCAGGCAGATGTCGGTGAGACCCGGTGAGACTTCTGCAACGTGCAGCTCGGCACCCGATACGCCCGACTTCTTGAGGTGGAACTTGGCTTTTTCCGGATCATACGGATGCGAGACGGGATCATTGGCTTCCTTGCACCAGTCCGCGCCATAGGCTGGACCAACCGGCTGATCGTTGCCCAGCGAGCCCTGACCCTTATGGATGACCTTCAGGATGCGATCGCGACGTTGCAGGTGCTTCAGGCCCGTCACAAAGTCAGGGTTGTTGCCCGGCTCTTTGTCGAGCATGCACGAGATCGTCGGATATGCACCCGAAGCTACCGCAAAAATCTCTGCGGACTCCGATGCTTCAACCTGGCTGAACGCCTTTGGATCAAGCTGTGCCATCATCTGGATATCACCCGACAAAAGCGCGTTCACACGGGCGACATTATCGGTGATGCCGAAGGCTTCGTACTGTTCGATATACGGACCTTCATGGTCCGTGTTCCAGTAGTTGTCGTTGCGGGTATGAACCGACCGCACGCCCGGCTTGAACTCGTCGAGCGTGTACGGACCGGTACCGATCGGGTTCTGGAAGTCCGTCGTCCCGTTCTTGACGATCTTGAAGTGGAACGTGCCGAGAACGATCGGCAGTTCGGCATTCGGCGCGGTCATCACGGCCTTGACCGTGTGATCGTCAATCTTGACCCACTCCTTGACGTCGGCCACGAGAACCTTGGCCTTTGACGTTGAAGCTTCACCGAGATGACGCATCATCGAATAGACGACATCGTCGGCAGAGAACTTGGAACCGTCATGCCACTCAACGCCTTTGCGCAGCTTGAAGGTCCACTCGGTGACGTCCTTGTTGGCTTCCCATTCGGTGGCCAGTTCGGGCCCTACCGTCAGATCATCGCGGAAACGGCACAGATTGTTGTAGTGGATCCGGCCGCGGCCATAATCAAGCGAAGACGTGAACAGGATCGGATCGAGCGTATCGGACGGTCCGTGCAGATCCCAGGCAAAGCGGACGCTGCCGCCTTTTTTCGGTGTTGCGGCAAGCGCTTCTTGCGCGCCGGCAAAAATGCTGCCCGCGGCAGCGATCGTTGCACCGGATGCAACAAGATAGCCCATGACTTCACGGCGCGATGCGCCGCGGCGCAGGGCACTGTCAATCAGGCCTTTGTCAACAGGATTGAGATCCTCGTATGCGAGGTCACCACAAACGATGCCTCCAGTTACTTTGCGAGTCATTGAAACCCTCCCAGGTTAAGCTCTAAATCAGTTTCAGTCGTTGCATCGCAATCGAATTACAACGCTGCCTCTACCGTTGCGCTATCGACATAGCTGTTCTGCGTCAGCAGAATGGCACATCAAACTGCAAGTTGTAAACCTGACGATGCCGGAGTGAGTTAATTTCACCGAGAGATGAAATTTCCTTTGTAGCAACTATACTTGGATAACGTTTGGCGGAAGTCCGACATGGAAAAAACCAGGAGTAGACGCCGCTCCAGACGCGCTACGCAATCGATACCGGCCGCGCCGAAGCCCGCGACCCTCATGCGCAGGTTTGCGCCGATGGAGATTACCGACGAGGCCGGTCTGGTTGCCATCGAGGCGGCCGCGGACCGCATTCTGAGCGACATTGGCATCGACGTTCGCAGCGATCCGCCGTCACTGGAGCTGTTCAGGGCTGCGGGCGCGGCCATCGACGGCGAGCGGGTTCGATTTGAGCCCGGACTGTGCCGTTCGATCATCAAGGCGAACGCACCGGCGTTGTTTACCCAACATGCCCGCAACCCGGCGCGGTCTGTCGAGCTGGGCGGGAATAATCTCGTGTTTGCACCAGCTTACGGCCCGCCATTCATTCAGGCCCGGAACATTGAACGGCACTATGCACGCATGGAGGACTTCGAAACGCTGGTAAAACTGATCTACCTGTCGCCGCATCTCCAGCACAGTGGCGGAACCGTTTGCGAGCCGACCGATGTGCCCGTCACCAAGCGCCATCTCGACATGGTGCATGCCCACCTGCGGTTGTCGGACAAGCCATTCATGGGCGGGGTGACGTCCGGCGAGCGGGCGCTCGATTCCATCCGTATGGCCGAGATCGTCTTTGGTGCGGACTTTGTGGCGCGGAACTGCTGCGTACTGGGCCTGATCAACATCAATTCGCCGCTGGTGATGGACGGCACCATGCTGGCGGCATTGCGCGCCTATGCGGCGGCTGGCCAGGGCACCGTTGTTACCCCGTTTGTCATCGGCGGCGCCGGCGGCCCGGTAACGCCTGCCGGCATGCTGGCGCAATCGCTGGCCGAGACGTTGGCCGGCATGGCGCTGACCCAGTTGGTCCGGCCCGGTGCGCCGGTCATCTTCGGTTATCTGTCAACCGGGCTCAACATGAAGACGGGGGCTCCTGTGCGCTATGACGAGACCTGGAAATGCTTCCTGGCAGCCGGTCAGCTGGCACGGCGGCTGGGGGTGCCGTTCAGGTGTGGTTCGACGACGACGACAGCTAAGGTAACCGATTATCACGCCGGCATGGAATCGGCGCTCAATTTTGAACCGGCGTTACTGTCCGGCGCCCATCTTATGATCCACGCAACCGGGAACATGGAAGGCGGCCTGAGCATGGACCTCGACAAGTTCATGCTCGATTGTGAGATGCTCGGCATGGCGGCGCGGTTTGCCGGCGGGCTCGATACATCGCAAGAGGCGCTGGCCTTCGATGCGATCAAGCAGGCCGGGCCAGGCGGCAATTTTCTCATAACCGATCACACGCTGGCCAGGTATCGCGATGCTTTCTTTGCCTCGGACCTTCTCGATACGGCATCGTTTGAACAATGGCGCGACGACGGCAGCCGCGATGCGGTCGACCGGGCACAACAGCGGCGGCGCGAATTGCTGGAGACCTATGAGCCGCCGATGCTCGATGCCAGCGTGGCTGACGGGCTCGACGACTTCATCGCCCGCCGCAAACGCGAACTGCCGGACAGCTTTGCCTGACGACCGGATTTAGCCGTTCGGGCAGTGCTCAGCCCAGTGCCGGGCGAGATCATCGCGGCGGCAGACCCAGACACGGTCATGATTGGTGATGTAGTCGAGGAACTGGTGCAGTGCACCAATCCGCCCCGGCCGGCCGAGCAGTCTGGCGTGCAGGCCAACGGTCATCATTTTCGGGCTGTCCATGCCTTCGACATAAAGCTGGTCGAAGGAATCCTTGAGATAGGTGAAAAATTCGCCGCCGACCTGGTAGCAGCGCTCGCCGCGCCCGAACCGTGAATCATTGGTATCGAGCGAGTACGGGATCAGCAGGAGATCGGGATAATCCGGTGACCAATACGGCAGGTCGTCGTTGTAAACATCCGAATCGTAAAGGAAATTGCCCATCTCCACGACCAGCTTGCGGGTGTTTATGGATGGCATGCCGGCGTAATAGCCGAGCGGCGCGGCGCCGGTCAGGTCCTTGACCTGCCTGATGCCCTTGACGATCAACTCACGCTCCTGGGGTTCCGTCAGCGTTTGATAGTCGATCCAGCGCCAGCCATGCGGCTGCAGATCAAAGCCGGCATCGATCATGGCCTTGAGCGAATGCGGGTTTTGTTCACCAGCCAGGCCGACGAGATTGACGGTTGCCTTGAGCCCGCGGTCGGTAAAGGCCTTTAGCAGCCGCCAATAGCCAACCCTTGCGCCGTATTCATAGCTCGATTCAATATTGAGGTCGCGGCCGCCGATGCGGCTTTGAACATCGACATCAGACAACCGCATCTCGGATCGGTCATCGCCATTGAGGATGCAAAGCTCGCCGCCCTCCTCGTAGTTGATGCAAAAATTGACCGCAACGCGGGCATCATCCGGCCAGGCAAACTCTGGCGGCTGGTTGCGGTAACCGATCAGATCGCGGGTTGGCAGGGACTGTTGGTCAGGCATGGGCTGTCTCGCTTTGCTTGGCAGGCGGTCCGAAATCCTGCATCATCGTGAGCTGTTGTAACAGCCGACCAAAATTCAATCATATCGCCCATGAGCGCAAGCACTGATCTGGCTCAATGCCTGTTTACGGAACTTGCCAGGGAAACGGCCTGCTGCAATGAAGGGGTCCGGAACACTCACAACGACATGTGAACACCAACCATTAGAACGCGTTGACATTCTGGGTTAATGTTCGAGGTGAAAAGGAGCACACAATGCGCAACATCATAGCAACTGGCGTCATGTTAAGCGTGATGGCGTTTGCCTCAGCAGATCTGGCCGTCGCCGAGAACCCGGAAGGCCCTGACTTCCAGGTCGGCGGCTCCAATATCGACCTGCATCGCCGATACCCTGGCGACCGGCCGCTCGGCAACGGTACCGTGCGCGCCAAGGGCCCCGAGCGAGGCCCCTACGTTGAAAGGTGCCGGTGGCATGCAAGGGATACATTTTTCGGCATCCCCTGGGGCTTTTCGCAACGCTGCCAGCGTCACACGCTCGAGAACACCCAATAGCGCAAGCCCGACATGCATGATCGGCCCGAATTCTTGAACGTTCTGGACGATGATGCCCGGAAAATGCTCGAGGCCGAGGCTGAATGGTTGTCGCTGGCGGCCGGTCAGACCCTGTTCTCGATGGGCGAACCGGCCGATGCGCTATATCTGCTCCTGTCCGGTTCGCTGGGGGTATATGTCCCTGGTGTGGCCGATGCGCAGCGGCTGGTGGCAATTATCCGGCACGGCGAGACGGTCGGCGAGATGGGCATTTTGTCGAACCAGCCGCGCTCGGCCAGCGTCGTGGCGATCCGCGATTGCGATCTGATGCGGCTCAGCCAGGCCAAGTTCAACCAATTGCTCAAGCATCGCCCGGAGATGATGGCCGGACTGAACCGCATACTGGTGCACCGGTTGCGCCAGTCGATGCACGGCTCGCACAATCTGCTGGAGCCCAAAACGGTTGCCCTGTTGCCGTGCAATGGCGATGTCGACGTCGCGCCGGTCGCCCGCGAACTGGTCGGCAGACTGAAAGATCAGGGGCTGCGGACCAAAGTGCTGGACAAATCGAACGCAGATCACTCCAGCAAATGGTTCACCGAACAGGAAGATGCCTACGACCATGTTGTTCTGTGTGCCCAGCACGGTGAAGACAGCTGGATACAGACCTGCTGCCGGCAAGGTGACCGTATCCTGATTGTCGCCGCTGCTGATCAGCCGGCGGCTGCCGACCTGCCGCAAGAATTGTTGGCCCAGCGCGCAGCACATCAACTGCTTGATCTGGTGCTGCTGCACAGGTCTTCACGGCAGCCGGACGGCACCGGCAAATGGTATGACGCATTGCCGGTCAATCGGCACTTTCATATTCGCAAGGACCACAACGAGGACTGGGAACGGCTGGCCAGGGTCATCGGCGGGCGCGGCATCGGCCTGGTGTTGAGTGGTGGCGGTGCGCGCGCCTATGCGCACATTGGCGCCATCCGGGCCTTTCGCGATGCCAACGTTCCCATCGACTTCGTTGGCGGCTGCAGCATGGGTGCAATCATTGGCGCGGGCCTTGCCGTCGGCTGGAGCGTTGATGAACTGACAGAAAGGATCCGCCGCACGTTCGTCGACTCCAATCCGCTGTCAGACTATTCATTGCCGATCATCTCCCTGGTCCGGGGGCACAAGGTTGAACGGCTGCTTCGCGAAAATCTGGGGCATATCGAGATCCCGGACGCCTGGCTGCCGTTCTATTGCGTCTCATCCAACCTGACGACGGCCAAGTCTGTCGTCCATAACCGCGGCGACCTGGTTTCAGCGCTGCGCGCCAGCATCGCCCTGCCCGGCATCCTGCCGCCGGTCATCACCGATGATGGCGTTCTGGCCGATGGTGCGCTGATCAGCAATCTGCCGGTCGATGTCATGCGCTCCCTGCATCGTGGTTCAATCGCTGCCATCGACGTTGCGCGGGATCTGGCGCTGGACCCTGAATGGCTACGCGGTGAAATCGACACCTTGTCAATTCGGCGGTTGATCAGGCCGCCGATCATTTCGGTGCTGATGCGGGCCGGCACGGTTTCGGGAGAACAGCAAACCCGGCAACAGGCCAGCGATGCAGACCTGGTGATTGAGCCACCGCTCGGAAATATCGAGATTCGCGACTGGAAGGCTTTTGCCCAAGCCATTGATATTGGTTATGAACATACCGTCAGGGTGCTGAGCGATTGCGGCAGCAAGCTGCACCAGAGGCGGCGAGTCGCCGTGATTTGAAGCAGGTAAGAACGCCGATCACACTTTGTGTGAACCTTCGCTGAACAATTTACTCACAAGCTGTTCATAATTGACGTGTGATCGTGCTAGCATATTGACCAAGGGCGAACTTTGCCGGCCTGCCAAGCATCAGACCTGACCAACCGGCAAAGCTCAAACGATAAAAACAGGTCTGGTTGAGGAGACATATATGATCAAGCAAGCATTATTCGGACTGGTTGTTGCGGGCGCAGTGGCTGTAACCGGTCTGGCCGTCACGGCCCCAAGCGCACAAGCGGGTGTGAAGGTTTACCTCGGACCGGTCGGCCCCACGTATCCAGCCTACGGCCATACCTACCGACACAACTACTACGGTGACTATACACCGCGCTGCCACTGGGAGCGCCGCCGTGTGCGCCGCCGGGTATGCTGGTACAACAGCTACGGAACCCGCAAATGCCGCTGGAAGCGTCGGTGGAGACGCGTAAAAGTGTGCTGATCGATTGATCCGATCCATGCGACTCAATTGGCCCCGCCGGATATCGTCCGCGCGGGGCCTTTTCTTGGCTCTTTGGCCGGGTCCGGAGTTATCACCGGACGCTGTTGACGGTCTGAACAGCCTGCTGTTGGAAGAGACTGGCGCTCATGTATGAACGCGTCTGAACTTCAGGCGTTCGCCGCCCGGGTATTCAAATTGTCGGAATGCCGTCGCAAGGCGCGGTCATTGATTTTCAGTCGCTGACCGACGGTCCAGTTGACGGCCACTGTCTTTTCGGCGGCTTCATTTTTCTAGACCTCCTTAAGCGGTGGTGAGAGCAATCTTGCACCCTTCATAAGGTAAGGTCAATTCACAAAGTTAGCTTTCCTGTAAACTGCCGAACACGTTAGATAAAACGCGCGAGTACCGGCTGGCGCCAACTTGATGAAGGCCAAACGTTACAGTGCCGCGGCGACCGATTGCGTCGACATTTGTGCAACAGTTGCGACATTTCAGCAGTTAACAAGCAGACAACTAGCGCAATTCTTGTGGGCATGGCCTGATCGAATCGGGCATGGTGCAAGGGTTCGCAATTGAAGGGCATGTTTGGCAACTCGCCCTTGGCGGGCGAATGATGCGACTGGGGCTGGAGTTTATGCGAAAGCTATTTGCTGAAGCCATCGGCACGTTCATGCTAGTGGCGGTGATCTGTGGCGCGACGATGATTTCGTTCGATGCCATGGGCGGCGGCTCGGGCATACTGGGCGTTGCGCTGGCGGCCGGGCTGGCGGTAACCGCGATGGTCTATGCCGTAGGTCCGGTCTCGGGCGGACATTTCAATCCAGCCGTCACATGCGGGCTGTTCGTTGCCGGCCGGTTCCCGATACGCAGCATCGCGCCTTACGTTCTGGCACATGTGATCGGCGGCGCCCTTGCCGCCTTGATGTTCTATATCATTCTGTCCAGCAAGGTCGGCTGGTGGCCCGGCGGCTTTGCCGCCAATGGATTTGGCGAGCATTCGCCAGGCAGCTATTCGGCCTCTGCAGGGTTTGCCGCTGAAGCCGTCCTGACCGCGCTTTTTGTTTTCGTATTTTGCCGCGTCACACGTGACAAGGGTGGCGCGGCGATCATGGCGCCGCTGGCGATCGGGCTGACCTTTGCAGCCTTGTACATCGCATCGCTGCCGATCACGGGCGCCTCACTCAACCCTGCCCGCTCCACGGCGACGGCGCTATTCGCCGAAGCGTGGGCCGTGCAGCAATTATGGATGTTTTGGCTGGCACCGCTCTTGGGTGGTGTCGCCGGCGGGATCGCCGACCGGACAGTCGGTGATGTGAGTTAGTATCCTCCCTTATGAGTGAAACTGGGCGGTCATACGGACCGCCTTTTTTTTGCTGCGCGCCAAGGAATGAGGCAGCGGCCGCGTCTAACTCGTGAATTGGACAGCCCTCACATGGAGATTTGACGTGAAACACACCCTTTATGCCCTGCTCTTTGCAACCACATTCCTGAGCCCGGTGGTGGCCGCTGAAATTGATGCGGCTTCGAAGATCGATGCCGTAACGGTTTATCCGCAAGGCGCCGAAATCACCCGGGTCACCACGATTGATATCGCAGCCGGCGACCACACGCTGGTGCTGAATGACCTGCCGGGCAACATCGATGCGCAATCGATACGGGTTGAAGGCACGACGGGGGCCACCGTTGAGATCGGCTCGGTCGATTCCAAAGTTGTCCATGTCACCGGCAGTGCGCAATTTGCCAGCCAGCGCAAGCAGATCGAAGCCGAAATACAGACCCTGCAAGATGAGATTGCCGGACTGTCTCAACTGACGCAGAACATCGCTTATCAACGCCAATTGATCCAGGATCTGGCCAAGCGGCCGTTTGCACCGCAAAAGGCGGACGACAAGGCCTTGCGGGTCGACAGCACCGAACTTGGAAACCTGTTCGATCTGGTGGCGGGCCGGCTGCAGGCGCTCGATGAGCGCGCGCTCACGGCGCAGATCAGAACCCGCAAGGCCAACATGGAAATTGCCGACCTCCACAAAAAGATGAGCGAACTTTCCCCGAAACAGACGGTCAAGGCCGTCGTCACCGTGGATTTGTCGAGCCAGGCCTCCACGTCGGGCACCTTCCGCGTCAAATACCGCATCCACAATGCCGGCTGGCGGCCGTTCTATGATGCACGGCTCAGTGTTGGCGATGCCAAGACGGCGCCGCGCCTGTCGCTGGTGCGCCGCGCCGAGATCGTGCAAAACACGACCGAAAGCTGGGACAACGTCGCCCTCACCCTGTCAACAGCACGCCCCCTTGGTGCAACGGCTGCACCTGATTTGCAGGCCAACGGTCTCGGGTTCTGGGAGCCTAGAACGGCCAAGCGCAAGAGCAAAAACAGCGGGCTGTTTTCTATGGACAAGATGGAAAACATGGTCGCTGAGGCGCCGGCAATGGCAGGCGGAGCCCGAGAAGCCGATTTCAAAGATGAAGGGCGCGCAGCGAGCGAGCAGCAGGCAAGCATCTCCACCGCCGGCTTCCAGGCACTTTACGCCATCGCCGGCCGGGTCTCGATCAACAACGCCGGCACAGCCAAGAAGGTGCAGATTTCAGCCGAGGACATGAGCGCAAAGCTCAGCGCGCAAGCGGTACCGCTGCTCGACCCCAACGCCTATCTGACGGCCGATTTCACCGCCACCGGCGAAACGCCGTTGCTGCCCGGCCGCGTCCTCCTCTACCGGGACAATGTCTACATGGGCAATGGCAGCCTGCCCTTGCTGACACCGGGCGAAGACCATGCACTCGGGTTCGGCGTCGATGACCGGATCAAGATCAAACGCACCGAGGTGAAAAGCGAAACCAGCGAGAACGGCATTATCACAACCGGCATCGTCCAGGAAAACGCCTGGGTCATCGAAGTCGAGAACAAGCATGTCCGCGAGATGCCGGTCAAAATCTTCGACCGGATGCCGTTCTCGACCCATGAGGATATCGAGGTCGAACTGGTCGCCGGCACGACCAGGCCGAGCGAAACCGATGTCGATCACAAGCGCGGCGTGATGGCCTGGGCCTACGATCTGGCGCCGGATGCCAAAAAGACCATCAAGTTCGGCTACCAGGTGACGAGCCCAAAAGGCAAAGCAGTGCGAATTGGAATGAACTAGACTGCGTGTTGCATGACTTGGCATCAGTGAAGGCCGAGCGGTTCGATCCTTCACTGATGCTTCAAAGAAAGCCTGTCAAATGCGTATTCTTCCACTCGGCCTTGTTGCAACAATCATTGCTTTCACCTGCGAACCGGCGTTGGCATGCAGTTGCGCCCGGCCCACCAAATCTCCAGCCGAACTCGCCGCTGATGGCAGTATCGTCGTGAAGGGAGTTGCGACCTCCGAGGAGATCTCTTCGAAGCCAAACGGCAATGTCAGCTACGGGTTCAAGGTTTCACACGCGATCAATGCCAAACTGCATGGCGAGATAACTTTGAAGTCGGCAGTCTCTTTTGCTACCTGTGGTGCCCGCCTTGATGTCGGCGCCGTCTCGGTGGTCTTGCTGCATCGCACAGAGCCAGGCGACTATCGGTTTAGCTCTTGCGGGCAGTATGCAATCCAACATGATCTTGATGGATGGAATGCCATCCTCGATGCAGCTGAGTGAGAAGTTGTCCTATGGGCCGGCGCAAAAAAGTCTCCCCGATCCGATAAACCGGCGGTTATTGTTCGCGGTAGACCTCGTCCACCAGGCATCGCAATATGTCTGACAATGATCGAGCGGCAGAACGTACTTCCCGAACCTGATTTACCCGGCACGGGCGACCTCGTTGCCGAGGGCAAGCGGCTGGCCAAAGACTGGCAGGTCGCGCCGGGTGCGTTTTTGACAGAAACCGGCTGCCAGTCCGAAGCCGACTACAAGCGTGCCGCAATTGCGGATGGTCGGATCATGCAGCATGCCCAGATCGGGTATCGCGATCCCGGCAAGTCGTGCCGGGCCTGGAGGGAGATTTACGAGACCTGTGCCGGGCGCGGCGTGAACGTGGACAGGTACGGCATCTGCCTTGACTGGAGCATGGGAGTGCCACGCGATGAGCGGAATGCAGCGCAACTTGGCACCGGATTGATCCTTCAGGCGCCGGAGGACTTTGCCCGCCTCACCGATCAGGCGCCGGTCGCACCGCACTTCGGTGATTTTGTGATGGGGTTCCCGGCCGCCGTTGAAAATACTCAAGCGGCCCTTGCCGCCGGTGCGACCAGCATCGGCAATCTGGGTCAGTACTTCACCTTTCGCCTGCCTGGGCACGACGATGATATCGCAGCGACCGAGGCGACCGTCACAGCGCTCGCATTGTGTGCTGCCCAACCGGTCGAGGTTCTGGTGCATTCCAACCTCGATGACGGGTTCGCCGGGCTGTTCTTGGATCTGAGCTCGGCGCTTGGTGCTGTGCTGCTTGAAAAGCACATCGTCGAAACCCTGATCAATGCCACGGCATCACATTGCTGGGGGCACCATTTCACCGACCCGAAACGCCGGCTGGCGTTTCATCTGGCGCTGGCACGGATCACGGACACACCGGGCACGATGATCTACGGCAACACGGTTGCCTATCAGGGCAGCGATGCCGAGAACTACGCCAGCCTTGCCAGCTATCTGCTGACCGACATCGCCGGGCAACGGCTCCAGCCGACCGGTCATGCAATCAACCCGGTTCCGGTGCGCGAGAACGAGCGCATTCCCGATATCGATGAAGTGATCGAGGCACAACTATTTGCCGCTCGGCTGGGCGAGCATGCAGACGGCTATGCCGGCCTGATCAACCCGGAGGAGGCCGATGAGCTTGCCGACAGGATCCTCGAAGGCGGCCGGCGGTTCTTTGACAATGTCATGAAGGGTCTCAGCGACGCCGGCATCGATACACAAGATGCCTTTGAACTGCTGCTGGCGATCCGGCGCATCGGCGGCAAGCAACTGGAGCAACTCTATGGTGCCGGCAAGGCCGACGATACCGCGCCCGGTGGATGCCAGCCGATTGTTCAGTCGTCGCTTGTTGAAGACCTCAATGAGCTGGCCGGTAAGCATGTCAGGCGCATTGGCGAGGCCGACAGTAGACGCATTGCGCAAGCGCGGCCGCGTGTCATGGTGGCAGCGAGTGATGTGCATGAACATGGCAAGCTGGCGCTTGAACAGGTGTTGCGCTCGGTAGGTGCCGAGCCGCTTGATGGCGGGGTCTCGGTTGACGCTGAGGTGCTGGCGCGTGATGCCGTCAAGGCGGATGCCGAGGCGATCATGGTCAGCACCTACAACGGCATCGCGCTTGACTACTATCGCTTGCTGAAGACAGCCCTGACGGCAGAGGGATCGGCTATTCCGGTGTTGATCGGCGGGCGCACCAATCAGATACCGCAAGGGTCCAACACCAGCCTGCCGGTTGATGTGACACGCGAACTGATGGCAGAAGGCGCCATCGTGTGCGGGACAATCGAAGATGCCGTGCCGGCATTATTGACCATCATGGAGGACAAGCAATGAGTGCAGCACAAACTGTCGGGATTATCGGTGTCGGCCATCTGATCCGGCACATGGTGCCGGCCATGGTTCGCGCACCGCACCGGTTCATTCTGTCCGAGAGGGGCCGGGAGACGTCGGCCAGGCTTGCCGAGCAGTATGACCTTGAGGTGGTCAGCGACAATCAGGAGATCGTCGACAATTCAGACATCGTCGTTCTTGCGGTCAGACCATACGATGCGCTTGAGGTGGCAGGCAGCCTGAGGTGGCGCGAGGATCAGACGGTGCTCTCGCTGTGTGCCGGCACCGTTTCGAGCGAGCTGGTACCGGTCATCGAGCCGGCCCGGATGGTGATGGCGATGCCGGTGGTGGCGGCGCAGTACGGTGAGAGCCCTACCCTGCTTTACCCGGACGACCTGGCCTGCCGGACGCTGCTTGAAACCTGTGGCCCGGTGGTCGTTCTGGACAGCGAGGACCAGTTTGCGCCTGCCTCGGTAATCGCCTGTTACTACGGCTGGGTACATGAGCTGATTGCACAGATGAGCGACTGGGCCGCACAGCAAGGTGTCGAGCCGGCTGTCGCCCGCCAACTGGTCGCGCAGATGACACGGGCGGCCGCAACCAGCGCGCGCGAACGCATCGAAACGCCACTTGACGGGCTGGTTGCCGAACTGGCGACGCCGCGCTCGTTCACCGGTGCGGGACTTGACGTCCTCAACGAGGCAAATGCCTTTGAGCCCTGGCACCGTGCTGCCCAGCATCTGGCCGATGGACGGGCTTCTTAACCAGTGGCGCAATTGTCGCGGTGCTGTTCGTTGACTCTTCACTATTTGATACTATGTTCCCTCTCGCATGGTGTTTTCAGGTCGATTCGGCCTGGAATTAAGACCAGTAGCTAACTTATTGAAATCGAGCGTGTTTTCACTGGATCAACCCTACAGTTGTTCCGCCGCAGGCTCACATCATCCAACTGACCTTGCGGCCAAAAGTGTTGCAGGGCGCGATTGCAAGGGCGATCGCCAGAAACGGTAACACTCTAAAACATGACCTTTGATGATCTCGGGCTGAGCCCGAAAGTACTAAGCGCAGTCAACGCTGCAGGATTTACAACACCGACCGACATTCAAGCAGGCGCCATACCGCCGGCACTCGAACGCAAAGACGTTCTGGGCCTGGCGCAGACCGGCTCGGGCAAAACCGCAGCGTTCACGCTGCCGATGCTGACCATGCTGGAAAAGGGCCGCGCACGGGCGCGGATGCCGCGTTCGCTGATCCTGGAACCAACCCGCGAACTGGCCGCGCAGGTGCACGAAGCCTTCACCACATTGGGCAAAGAGCACAAGCTGACCATCGCCCTGCTGATCGGCGGTGTCTCATTTGCGGAACAGAACGCCAATATCGACCGCGGCGCCGACGTCCTGATCGCAACGCCGGGCCGCCTGCTCGATCATATCGAGCGCGGCAAGCTGATGCTGCACGGCATCGAAATCCTGGTGATCGATGAGGCCGACCGGATGCTGGATATGGGTTTCATTCCCGATATCGAGCGGATCTGCAAATTGTTGCCGATCACCCGGCAAACGCTGTTCTTTTCAGCAACGATGCCGCCGGAAATCCAGCGGATCACCAATCAGTTCCTGCACAATCCAGCACAGATCGAAGCTTCGGCACGGTCTTCCACGGCTGAATCGATTGAACAGCGTCTTGTAATGGCGCCTGACGATGACCGCGAAAAACGTGACAAGCTGCGCGAAGTCGTGCGCGCCGAGGGCGAGGTGACCAATGCGATCATCTTTGCCAACCGCAAGACGACTGTCGGTGTTCTGGAAAAATCGCTGTTGAAGCACAAGTTCAACGCCGGCGCGCTGCATGGCGACATGGACCAGTTTTCCCGGCTGAAAACGCTGGATGCCTTCCGGGCCGGTGAAATTTCCTATCTGATTGCCTCTGATGTTGCCGCCCGCGGCCTTGATATTCCAGCCGTCAGCCATGTTTTCAACTATGACGTGCCGGTGCATGCCGAAGATTACGTTCACCGGATCGGTCGGACCGGCCGGGCCGGACGCGAAGGCCGTGCGATCACGCTGGTCAAGATGGAAGAGATGCGGGCCATCAAGGCGATCGAGGAGTTGATCTCCAAGACCATCGAATGGCAGGGCGGCGAGCCGAGCGAAGACGATATCGCCAATGCGCGGTCTTCAAGAGGCCGCGGCCGGCGCTCAGGCGGCCGGGCAGCTGGCAGCAAGCCAAAGGCACGCAGCAAACCGGCGACAAAAGCTGAACGCAGCGAGGCGCCGGCAAAGGCTGCAAAGACGGCAAAGCCAAAATCGGAAAAACCGGCGAAACAGCGGGAAAACGCCCAAGACAAGCCATCAGGGCGCGGTTCGGATCCGGCAGGCTTTACCCAATCGAACATGCCGGCATTCCTGGCACGTCCGGTAGAGCGGGCCTAATCAGCTATTGGTGCCGATCGGCGTGGCGGCGATTTCTTCCCAATCGCGGCCAGCAGCCATGATGCAGCTCATGCCATTTGGCATGGTCATCAGCATGGTCCAGGTGCCCTTTGCCGACACGTAGAATTCCATTACCCCGGTCTTTGAGGCAACACCGATACCGCGGCGCTGCTCTTCATATTTTTTCGCCAGCGCATCCACCATCGATGCACGCTTGGTGCACAGATTGGATGCCGCGTTTGCATTTATCACAGTGAAGACCATTGCGCCTGCCACCGCGCATGTCGCCCATTTCAGCCCCTTTAAGGAGAACATGTGTCCCTCCGTTGTCAGCTTCGCGGAAGGTCCAGAAAGGTGGTCTTGTTGTCAGCCGCCAGTCAGGCACTTCAAAGAAGCGTCTCCATTGCTGGCTCCTGACTATGCTGCTCTCCCGTACCGCACGACTAAGCCAAATGAATTTACTCAGACTCAAATTCGCCGCTACTTACAGAGCGCAAGCCGGTCAATTTCATCGCCGCAATGCGGCTTCAAAATTGCCGACTTTGTCGCTCATATGGTCAGGTTGCGGCAAAAGGGTTAACAGGACATTAACCAGGTGTTGCGGTTCGGCAACAGTTGATGTTCAAGGTCAGATGCAGGTCAGATTGATCGGCCGCGCTTCTTGTTTGGCTTGTTTTTGTCTGCCCGCAGTGCAGCTGCAAAAGCCCCGGCTGCCCAGTCGGTCATCTCATCAGGATCATCGAGGCAACGTTCGGGCGCGCGGCGGTAGGACATAAGCCCCTTTTCGCCCTTCTTGGTGGTATAGGTGAAGTGATCGAGGTCTTCAGCTTCAAAGGCGGCGGTATTTTCGTCGTCGACCTTGAAATACAGCACATCATCGGCAATCAGGCCGAACATCAGGCCGTCGCGGAACAGGCCGGCGCCACCAAACATTCGCCTCACGTCGACCGGGCCGAAGCCTGCCAACTGTTCTTTCAGAAATTCGCCGAACTCCGGGGAAACGGCCATAGGCTAAAGCGCCTTGCGCTTCATTATATTCGGCACCGGCCCGCTCCCCCGCCCAACCGCCCGATACGAGGGTACCCTATGGGTGGTTGGGCGG